>DMUE01000106.1:3494-5536 GCA_003476465.1 Microbacterium sp.
CTACTCCGGTGAGATGTGCGTGACACACCCCTGGTGGGGCGTTCCGGCGTCGATCGGTGCGATCGTGCCGGAGTTCTGTCCGGCATGCGGGCGGCGACACGGCGAAAGCCGCGGTCGCATGGGCGTACATTCACAGCGAACGCATATCCGGCTCCATAGCAAGCACATAGATTCGGGTCGAGAATGGGCACATGGCCTCCCCCGCGCGCGCTCTGCACCGCCCCGACGGCTCAGCACTGCGCATCGCCGTGGTCGATGACGAGCAGATGCTGACAGACCTGCTCTCGATGGCCCTGCGCATGGAGGGCTGGGACGTCAAGACGGCCGCGAGCGGCTACGAAGCCCTGCAGCTCGTGCGCGAGTTCGAACCCGACGCGCTGGTGCTCGACATCATGATGCCGGACCTCGACGGGATGGCCGTTCTGCAGCGCTTGCGGCAGTCGGGCGACAACGTGCCCGTGCTGTTCCTCACCGCGAGGGANNGGATCCGCGTACGCCGACGAGGCCGAGCCGATCCTGCGCATCGCCGACCTGTCGCTCAACGAGGACAGCCACGAGGTCGAGCGGGCCGGCACCCAGATCGAACTGACCGCGACCGAGTTCGAACTCTTGCGCTTTCTCCTGCGAAACCCCCGCCGCGTGGTCTCGAAGGCGCAGATCCTCGACCGCGTCTGGAACTACGACTTCGGCGGTCGTTCGAGCGTCGTCGAGCTCTACATCTCGTACCTGCGGAAGAAGATCGACGCAGGACACCCCCCGCTCATCCACACCGTCCGCGGCGTCGGATACATGATCAAGGCGCCCCAGTGACCACTGCCGCACCCCCGGCCACGGGCTCCCCCACCGAAACAGATGCTTCGGCATCCGATGCGCGGAGGGTTCGCGGGCGCGCCCCGTTGACCCTGCAACGCCGGCTGATCCTGACGGTCGTGGGCATCGTGTCGCTGATTCTGATCATGGTCTCGATCGTGACGACCGCGGTGCTCGGCCGCGTCCTCGAGAGCAACGTCGACGAACGCCTGAAAACCCTGGGCAGCAGCGCTCTGTCGATGCCGGCCGGCTTTCCCGGCTCCGGCGCCAACGCCTACCAAATCCTCGAGGCGGGGCGGCAGGAGCCCGGGTTCCTGCTCGTGCTCGCCGACGAGACCGGAACGGCGACGGGCGCGGTGGTGGACGAGACGCCCGGGGTCAGCGCGCTCAGCACCACACAGGTCGAGCGGATCTTGGATGCCGCCACCGGCGGGATCACCACTGTCAACGTCGGCGGGGGTCTGAGCGATTACCGCATCATCACGGTGATAAACCGGGCGACGGACGAGGCGGTGGGTGCCTTCGGGCTCCCGCTCGCCGAAATGCAGCGGACCGTCGCGAGCCTTCTGACGGCGATCGCCCTGCTCACCGCCGGAGGATTGATCGTGCTCGGCATCGCGACCGCGTGGACGATTCGCCGTGGATTGAGGCCGCTGCGCTCCGTCGCCGACACCGCGTCGCGGGTAGCGCGTCAGCCCCTCGATCAGGGCGAGGTGTCGATTCTGGAACGCGTCCCGGCTGCGCAGGCCGACGACCGCACCGAGACCGGCCGGGTGGGCGCGGCACTGAACACGCTGCTCGATCACGTCGACGCATCCCTCGACGCCCGCCAGCGCAACGAAGAGCGGATGCGCCGGTTCGTCGCCGATGCAAGCCACGAGTTGCGCACGCCCCTGGCCTCGATCCGCGGCTATTCCGAACTGTCACTGCGCGACCGCACCCTGAGCGAGAGCAGCGAGCAGTCACTGCAACGCATTCAGGCCCAGTCGCTGCGGATGACGGGGATCGTCGAGGACCTGCTGCTGCTCGCGCGGCTCGACGAAGGGCAGGAGCTGGTTTATGGCACGTCCGACCTGTCTCGACTGGTCGTCGAGGCGGTGGGTGATGCACGTGTCGCGGCCCCCGACCACGCCTGGAACATCGAGATCGGCGATGAGCCCGTCCTGATCGCGGGCGACACCGCCCGGCTGCACCAGGTCGTCGCCAACCTGCTCGCGAACGCCCGAACCCAC
>DMUE01000250.1 GCA_003476465.1 Microbacterium sp.
CCGGCAGTGCCGCGACGGCGGACAGCAACGGCCGGTAGAACAGACGCACGTGGATCTCGCGCACCTCGCGCTTGATCTTCTCCCAGATCTCTCGGATACCTTCGCCGGTTTCGGACAGGCGCGAGGCGCGCGCGAGCGTCCGCAGCTCCTCGAGCGTGCGTGGCATCAGGTGGGTGCGGGACAGTCGCCAGAGCTGCAGGCGATGCTCGAGCAGCCGAAGCATCCGGTAGTCCTGAGCGAAAGCGGCTGCGTCGGAGCGTCCGATGTAGCAGCCTGAGACCAGCGCATCCAGCGCCGCGAGCGTCCCGCGCTGACGAATGGAATCATCCGTCAACCCGTGCACGAGCTGGAGGAGCTGCACCGTGAACTCCACGTCACGGATGCCGCCCGGGCCGAGCTTGATCTGATACCCGACGTCGTCGACGGGAATGTGATCGGTGACCCGCTCGCGCATGCGCTGAACGGAGTCGACGAAGTTCTCGCGCGCAGCACTCGTCCACACCTTCGGCTGCACGGCCTCGACGTACGCTCTTCCGAGCTCCGCATCACCGGCGAGCGGCCGCGCCTTGAGCAGTGCCTGGAACTCCCAGCTCTTCGCCCAGCGGTCGTAGTACGACAGGTGGGACTCGAGGCTCCGCACGAGGGCGCCCTGCTTGCCCTCGGGTCGCAGGTTGGGGTCGACATCCCACAGCGGTGGCTCGATGTCGGCCTCTTGAATACCGCGCATCGTATGCGTCGCCAAGCGGGAGGCGATGTCGAGCACGCGGCTCTCGCCGGCGCGCGCGACGAGCTCGTCCGCCCCGGCGCCGACGAAGATCACATCGACATCCGAGACGTAGTTCAGCTCCCGCGCCCCGGCCTTGCCCATCCCGATTATCGCCAACCGGGCCTGAGCCACGTCTTCACGAGGAAAGAGGCCTCCCGGCACACCGTCTCTCTTCGAGATGCGGGTGCGGGCTACCGCGAGGGATGCCTCGAGCGCGGCGGCAGCAGCGTCCGCCAAAGCAGCTGAAACCTCGCGCACGGCGCCGGCCGGATCGGGAGAGAGTAGGTCGTACACAGCGATCCGCGCGACCAGGCGGCGATAGCAGATGCGGAGGGCGATCCAGCCGTCGGTGCCGCGCGAGGCGAACCCGTCAGCGAACCCGACGGCCTCGAGCATCTCATCTCGCAGCTCCTGCGCTGTCGCGAGCTGGGCCCGCGGTTCGAGCAGATCGCGCAGTTCGTCCGGATGACGGAGGTAGAACGACGCATACCCTTCGCTGGCCCCGAGCAACACCCAGGCCGCACGTAGCGCGGCTGCATGCGCGAGCACATCGCGCACCGGGCCCGGGTCACGCCGAGCGACGGCGACGAGCCCCCGAACCACAGTGTCCGGATCCCCTGCGGAAGACGCGGGGCTGATCCACGAACCACGGGGCAGGCCCGTCAGGCCCTCGAGCTCGTCCAGAGCTCGTTCGGCCTCATCGAGTTCGGTGAAGCCCAGACGCGCGAGCTGGGTACGCGATTGGAAACGTTCGACGGTCATGGGGAGCCGATGCTCCCGTCAGAGCATCTCGAGGTTGCTCTTCAGCTCGAAGGGCGTGACCTGGGCTCGGTACTGGTGCCATTCGCGGCGTTTGTTCAACAGAACGTACGTGAAGACCTGTTCACCGAGGGTCTCGGCCACCAGGTCGCTCTCCTCCATGTATTGGAGGGCCTGATCGAGGCTCGCCGGGAGCGGGTGGTAGCCCAGGGCACTACGCTCGGCGTCGCTGAGCGACCACACGTTGTNNTGGCCCCAGGTGATGAAGCTGGGCGCCTCGTCGCCGCCCCACAGTCGCTTGTACGAGTTGACGAACTGGTTGGTCACCGCGGCGATCTCGTTCGCGTGGCGCAAGAGGCCGGCGATGAAGTGCCGCCCGACCTTGGAGAGCTGGTATTCGGCACCCTCTTCGTAGAAGGCGTTCTGATCGCTCTCGAAGAGCGACATGTGCGTGTGCATTCCGCTGCCGGGCTGACCGCCGAGGGGCTTGGGCATGAACGTGGCGTACACGCCCTGCTCGATCGCGACCTCTTTGATCACGGTACGGAAGGTCATGATGTTGTCGGCCGTGGCCAAGGCGTCGGCGTACCTCAGGTCGATCTCGTTCTGACCCGGGCCACCCTCGTGGTGGCTGAACTCGACCGAGATGCCGAGGTCTTCGAGCATCCGGACCGAACGGCGGCGGAAGTCGTGCGCCGTGCCACCGGGCACGTTGTCGAAGTACCCCGCGGAGTCCACCGGCTCGGGCCCATCCGCGCCGTACGACGACGACTTGAGCAGATAGAACTCGATCTCGGGGTGTGTATAGAACGTGAAGCCCCGGTCGGCGGCGCGCGCGAGCGTGCGCTTGAGGACGTGACGTGGATCGGCCACGGCGGGCTGACCGTCGGGCGTGGTGATGTCGCAGAACATGCGCGCCGTCGGGTCGATCTCGCCCCGCCACGGCAGAATCTGAAACGTCGACGGGTCCGGGTGCGCGAGCAGGTCGGACTCGAAGCTTCGCGTCAGGCCCTCGATCGCCGACCCGTCGAACCCGAGCCCCTCGGCGAAGGCCCCCTCGACCTCGGCCGGGGCGATCGAGACCGATTTCAGGGTACCGATCACGTCGGTGAACCAGAGGCGAACGAACTTGACGCCCCGCTCTTCGATCGTCCGCAAGACGAAATCACGCTGCTTGTCCATGGTTCCCTTCGCGGCTGGTTCCTTCGCGGCTCCGCTGCGTGACCAGCCTACCGGCGCGCGTCGTCCGCGCCCGACGCGTCCGCACCCCAGGACGCGTCGCGGGCCTCTTCCTCAGCCCAGGCCCGTGCGCGGTCCTTGATGACCTGCGGCGCGTTCAGCGCTTCTTCCTTCGTATCGAAGGGGCCCGCGCGATCAACGGCGGGTGACTCGTAGCCCTTCTCGACCTGTCCGGTCTTCAGGTTGTACCAGTACTTCTGTTCGCTCTCGGACACCGGGTCTCCCTCGATCTGCGTTCCGGAATGATCCTAGTGACCGCCGTCCCCCCGCCGCTGTGCGTCGCCCGTTCACCGGCGCACGAAGTCCAGGCTTTCGCTCGGACTTCCCCCCGGCATCCGCGGCGGGGGTCCGAGCTCCGCGCGTTCCTGCGGGCTTCCGCATTCTCCGGCGTCGCTAAGCTGATCGGCATGGCGAAAAGCGTTGACCGTGCTGTCGGTGTCGACATCGGGGGCACCGGCATCAAGGCCGGCATCGTCGATCTGAAGCGCGGCGAACTGGTGAGCGAACGCATCCGCGTCAACACTCCGGAAGGCGCCACGCCGGACGATGTCCTCGCCGCCGTGAACGGCGTGCTCGAAGAGCTCGGCGGCGTCGACAAGATGGTGCCGCTCGGCGTGGCCTTCCCCGCGATAGTTAAGCGGGGGCGCACCCGTTCGGCGGCGAACGTGTCGGAGAAGTGGATCGACTTCGAGGCCGAGGAGTTCTTCGAGGACGGCCTGGGCCGCGACATCCATTTCGTCAACGATGCGGATGCCGCAGGCGTGGCCGAAGTGCGTTACGGCGCTGCGCAGGGCCGTGAGGGACTGACGGTCCTGACGACACTCGGCACCGGGATCGGTTCGGCATTCCTCTACAACGGGACGCTGATCCCCAATACAGAGCTCGGCCATCTGTGGTACGAGGGCACGTCCATCGAGCGCTACGCCGCCTATTCGGCGATGGAGCGCGAGAACCTCAGCTGGGAGGACTGGTCGAAGCGCCTGCAGCTGTTCTACGACCACGTCGAACTCCTCTTCTCGCCCGACCTGTTCGTCGTGGGCGGCGGCGTATCGAAGCATCCGGACCGCTTCCTACCGCTGCTGAAACTGCGCACGCCGATCCTGCCCGCACTGCACCGCAACAGCTCAGGCATCATCGGGGCCGCTGCGCTCGCCGGCGACTGAGGCCCACTCGACAGGCACAACGACCGTGGCGGCCGAGCGACGAGAGGGCGAATGGGCCAGCCTGTACGCCGGGTTCTGTCCGGGGGCGTGAGCCCCGTGGACGGTCATCTCTCTCGGCGACACGTTGCCGTGGCGCTCTAGCGGTCTACCCGAGGACTCGGCGGGCCGCGTCAACATCCTCTGTCTGACCTTGCTCCGGGCGAGGTTTGCCAAGCAGACCGCGTCACCGCGGTCCCTGGTGGTCTCTTACACCACCGTTTCACCCTTACCGCGGTTGCCCGCGGCGGTCTGTTCTCTGTGGCACTGTCTCGCGGATCGCTCCGGGTGGGTGTTACCCACCGCCCTGCCCTGTGGAGCCCGGACGTTCCTCGGTACGGGCGAACCCGCAACGCGACCGTCCAGCCGACCCACTCGCCCCGCAAGTCTAGCGGCGCGGAAGCCCCGGCACCCGCGCCGGCCGGTTCGCGCACCCAGGTCGCCGGGTCGCGTCGGAAGCTTTCCGGAGGTCCAGCACCGCACTGGTGCCGGCGTCCAGGACGACCCCCTTCCCCGGCGGCGATGCCCGGTCGGCACGTGCGCGTCCGTCTCGGCCTCGACGACCAGGCCGGTGCGGCGGGCGCGTGCGGCAGGCGGGCGGACGGGATCGTGCCGCTCACCGCGCCCAGTTCATAGAGCAGGAGTCACAGGCCCGATTCGTTTGTGCGGACGAGAATGCACCCGCACTCGGGACAGTTCACGATCTCGTCGTCGGCGGCCCCACGCATGACCTGCAAATCCGTTCCCGAGAGCACCATGTGACACCCATCACAGGTGCGCGCGCGCAGCAGCGCCGCACCGTCGCTGCGCGCGGTCAAACTCTCATAGAGCGCGAGAAGCTCCGCCGGCACGGTCCCGGCGAGCGCCGCGCGGTCGCGCGTGAGACGTTCGGAGCGGGCGGTCTCATCGGCCACGACCGCCTTGGCTTCGTTCGAGAGCCGCATGCCCTCTGCGTTCGTCTCGGTGACGAGGCGCTCCTGCTCGACGACGGATACCTCGGCCTGCTCGAGCTTCTCCATCAGCTCCAGCTCGGCATCCTCGAGGTCGCCCTGCCGGCGAGCGAGNNAGTTCGTGTGACAGAGCCTGCCGGGTCGCGAGCAGCTCTTTCACGCGCGCGGCTTGCGGGGGGTTTCGTCGCAGGGCGTTCGACGCGCGGAGTTGCGCGTCGAACCCGGCGATCTCCAGCAATCGACGCTGGTCTGTCGGGCTCGCGTTCACCGCTCCAGCCTATCCCGGTGGGCGAAGTCTTGGCGGGGCGACGCCTGAGACATCACGGGGTCTCGGCATCCGGCTCAGACATGCAGCCGCGGATCCTGGGCGATCGCTCTCTCGTGTCCGGTGACGTCGGCAGGGCCACGCGCTTTCTGCGGGGCGGCGCTACCATGGCCTTGTGAATGCGCGTGAGCGTGAACCGAGGCATCGGCACTTTCCGATGGTCACAGCGGAGGGCCCGATGTTCGGCAGCTGTTCTCCGCAGCGCGGGGATGCGGTCGGTTTCCTGCGCACGATAGATGACAGCGAGTCGCCGCCAGTTCCATCCACATCACACTCGCTGGCATGGATTACCGCGGGACTGCACCCGTCCGGCTCCTCGCCTGAAGAGCACGGACACATCAACAAGTCGCACTCTGCGCTCGCATGACTTCAGCCGAGTGTGAGGACCCATTGGAGGAGACAGCATGAAAGCAGCACGGCTGAACGAAGTAGGGGCGGCTTTCGTCATCGAGGACGTTCCGACTCCTGAGCCGGGCCCCGGGGAAGTACTCGTCCGGATCGGCGGCAGCGGCGCGTGCCACTCAGATCTGCACGTCCAGTCCGGCGAGGTTCCCGGTGTCGTGCTGCCGCACACCCTGGGCCATGAGAATGCGGGCTGGATCGAGTCCTTCGGTCCCGGCGCTGCAGGCAACGGGTTCGAGGTCGGTGACGCCGTGGTCGTTTTCGGCGGCTGGGGCTGCGGCCACTGCCGATTCTGCCTCGGAGGCCGGGAGCAGCTCTGCAACACGTTCCTATGGGGCGGCATGGGGCCGGAGGGCGGTTACGCGGAGTACATGGTCGTGCCGTCCGTACGGCATCTGCTCCACGCAGACGGACTCGACCCCGCAGAAGCGGCCCCTCTCACCGACGCGGCTCTGACGCCCTACGCGGCGGTCAAGAAGACGCTGCCCTATCTCGTGCCCGGCACCAGCGCGGTCCTGATCGGCGCTGGAGGGCTCGGTCAGTACGGGGTGCAGTTCCTGAAGCTGCTCTCCCCAGCGAAGGTGATCGTCGTCGACACCGATGAGAACAAGCGTCAGACGGCAACCGAGCTCGGCGCCGACGTCACCATCGACCCTCGAGACGCAGATGCCGCGGAACAGATCCGCGCTGCCGCCGGCGAAGACGGGGTAGCCGCTGTTCTTGACTTCGTGGGCATCGACGCGACCATGGCCCTTGGCGCTGGAGCGGTGGACCGTCGTGGCATATTCGTGCTCGTCGGTCTCTCGGGCGGCAGCTTCCCGTACTCGTTCTTCAGCTTCGCCGCCGAGGCAGTACTGACGATGAGCAACTGGGGTACCCGAAACGAACTCGAAGAGGTGCTCGCACTGGCCCGCTCTGGACGCCTGGTTTCGACGATCGAACAGCACCCGCTCTCGCAGATCAATGAGGTGTTCGAGCGCCTTGCCACCGGTCAGATCCCCGGACGGGCCGTACTGGTGCCGGGAGCGCCTTCCACAGACGACTGAGCGACGGA
>DMUE01000174.1 GCA_003476465.1 Microbacterium sp.
GTGAACGTGCACGTGCAGCGCCTGCGCGCCAAGGTCGAACTCGACGCCGACAACCCCCAGATCGTGACGACCGTGCGCGGCGTGGGCTACCGCGCCGGCGCCGTCGTCTGAGGCCTTCCGTGGCGCCGTCCCGCACGCCCACGGGCCGGTCGAGCGGCGCGGGCAGGGCGAAGAGCACGTCGCCCGACACGGCGACGACGCCCACGACGACATCCACGACGACATCCACGACGACATCCGCAACGACATCCACAACGACCATGCCCGCCGCGACGCGCACCTTCGTCTCGTTCGCGTGGCGGCATCCGTCCACATGGGTCGAGGGCAGTTCCCGGCTCTGGCGACGTTCCCTGCGTTTTCGCACCGTGCTCGTCACGCTGGCTCTCACGGCCCTGGCGATCCTCGTCGCGTGCGTCTGGATGGCCCTCGCCATCCAGGACGACCTGTTTCAGTCGCGGCGGGACGAGGTGCTCGACGATGCGCGCCGCGCCGCCGCCGCCGCGCAGTCGACGCTCGATTCGGCAGAGGTGCAGGGCGACCGGGTGCGGCTGCAGAACCTGCTTCGGGGCGTCGGCGGAGACATCACGCGGCAGTCGTCGAGCGATCGGATAGCCGTGCTGCGCGCCGACACCGAGCCGTTGTCGATCGCTCCGCAGAACTTCACCTCGCAGGGCTTCGACGAGGACATCCTCTCCGAGGGGCTGCGCGAGCGGGTGCAGTCGCAACAGAGCTCGCAATGGTGGCAATCCGTGTCGTTGCAGGACGCCTCGGGCCCTTCGGTGCCGGGGATCGTGGTCGGGCAGCAGCTTCTCGTCCCCGAAGTGGGGGCATACGAGCTGTATCTCGCATACGACCTGGCCGCCGCGTCGCAGACGCTCGGCTTCGTGCAGAGCACGCTCTGGATCGTGGGCATCGTGCTCGTCGTCCTCATCGGTGGCATCTCCTGGTTCGTGCTGAGGTCGGTGGCGACGCCCATCGCGGAAGCCGCCGAGACCAGCGAACGGCTCGCCGCCGGCGAATTGCAGGTGCGCCTGCCCGTCCGCGGCGAGGACGAACTTGCGACACTCGGGCGTTCGTTCAATGCCATGGCCGACAGCATCCAGGCCCAGATCCTCGAACTGGCAGATCTCTCTCTCGTTCAGCAGCGGTTCGTCTCGGACGTCTCGCACGAGCTGCGCACGCCCCTGACGACGATCCGGCTGGCCGCAGACATCCTGAACGACCGGCGCGAGAGCTTCGACCCGGCTGCCGCGCGCGCCGCCGAGTTGCTGCACGCGCAGGTGCAGCGCTTCGAGACGATGCTCGGCGACCTGCTCGAGATCAGCCGCTACGACGCGGGATCCGTGCAGCTGGAGCGGGAGCCGACCAGTCTCGCCCATCTGGCGGAGGACATCATCGCCGAGATGGAGCAGCTCGCCGAACAGCACGGGTCGGATGTGCGACTCGTCGCTCCCGGCGGTTACACGCCCGTGGAGATGGATGCCCGGCGTGTTCGCCGCATCGTGCGCAATCTGCTCGGCAACGCCATCGAGCACGGGGAGGGCCGCCCGATCGTGGTCACCGTGGACAGCAACTCCACCGCCGTCGCGATCGGTGTCCGCGACAACGGGCTCGGCATGAGCCCGGCCGATGCGCAGCGGGTGTTCGATCGCTTCTGGCGCGCTGACCCGTCGCGCAAGCGGTCCATCGGCGGCACCGGCCTCGGGCTTTCGATCGCCCTCGGCGATGCGCGGCTGCACGGCGGCACGATCGCGGTGTGGAGCGAGGCGGGCCGGGGTTCACACTTCGTGCTCACCTTGCCGCGGCAGCCGGGAGGCACGATCGAGGCGCCGCCGTTGCGCGCCGAGCCGGACGCCGAGGCCGATGCCCTCGAGGCGCTGGGTCTGACGCAGCCGATCGGAGCTGTGCCCGGCGCAGCGGCCGTCTCGACGACCTTCCCCGCCGGTTCGCCCCCGCCGGATGCCTCGAGCGATGCCGCCCGATTCGGGGGAACGACGTGAAAGCGCGATTGATCGGCGTCTTCGCCGCCCTGGTGCTGGTGCTGAGCGGGTGTGCCGGACTTCCGACGGCGGGCTCGGTCAATCCCGGTCTGGCGCTCGGTGAAGCTCCGGAGGTGCCGGACTTCTCGATCCTGCCGAACCGCCCGCAGCCGGGTGCCACCCCCGAGCAGATCGTGGAGGGCTTCGTCGCCGCCGCGACGAGCCCCGCGGACAGCTGGGCGATCGCGCGCCTCTTCCTCGCGCCCGGCATCAGCCGCACGTGGAGCCCCGAAGTCGGTGTCACGATCGACCGACCCGGTTCGCGGAGCCTCGCGGCCCTCGACGCAGACACCGTGGAGATGACCCTCGCCCCAGCAGGCGAGGTCGACGAGACCGGCGCCTACCACGCCACGGAGGGCGGCTCGGCGGTCCTGTCCTACGAGGTGACGCAGCAGGCGGACGGCGAGTGGCGCATAAGCGCCGCCCCGGACGGCATCGTGCTGAACGAGCAGGACTTCCGTGTCGTCTTCAGCACCTACGGGGTGATGTTCTTCGACCCCACCTGGCAGTTCCTCGTTCCCGACGTCCGCTGGTTCCCCACGAGGCAGAACGTCGCCACGCGCATAACGCAGGCGATCATCGGCGCCGTCCCCAGTCCCTGGCTCGACGGTGCGGTCTTCTCGGCGGTGCCGGAGGGTGTCGTGCTCGAGCGATCCTCCGTACCGGTCGTCCGGGGCATCGCGCAGGTCCAACTCGGACCGGCGGCGCTGGATGCCGATCCCGTCGCACTCGGTCGACTGCTCCGGCAGCTTCAGGCCAGTCTGCACGGCACCGGTGTCGCCGGTGTGCAACTGCAGGTCGACGGGACCGAGCTGGCGGTCCAGCCCGCTCAGACGCTCAGCACCGCCGTCGACGCCCGGCCGCTCGTGCAGACCGAGGACGGCTTCGGGTTTCTGGCGGAGGGCCAGGTGGCACCCATTGCGGGGCTGAGCGCACCCATCCACCAGCTCGGCGCCCGGGCGATCGCCGTAGGTCGCGGTGCGGACGCGGCCGCCGTCGTGCCCGCCGCGGGAGGCGTCGTACGCGTGGAAGCGGACAGGGTGACCAGCGCGGATGAGCGGGCGGGGCTGGCCGATCCGGCCATCGACCCCGACGACGGCATCTGGTCGGTGCCGGTCACACAGCCCGCGGCGCTTCGCGTCTCCACGTCGGAGGGCGATGTGATCGAGATCGCGAACGCGTGGCCCGGCGCGAGCCGTGTCGCCGCGATCCAGGTGTCCCGGGACGGAACGCGCATCGCGGCGATCGTGACGGACACGGGGCGTGACTGGGTGAGCGTCGCGGGCATCGAGCGCAACGCCGACGGCGATCCCGTCGCGCTCGGTCCGGTGGAGCGGGTGGTGCGTCTCGATGCGGAGGGCAGGGATGTGGCGTGGCTCGACGACCGTACGCTCGGTGTCTTGTCGGAGGGCCCGAACGGCCCGGTGGTCGCCGAGCATGTCGTGGGCGGGATGGGCACCTCCAGCACGGCTCCCCGTGATGGGGCCGTCTCGCTCGCAGCAGGTCCGACGGCGTCTTCGGCCCGTCTGCTGGCGGAGGACGCGGTCCTCTTCGTTCGTCGCGGCACGACCTGGCAGCAGACGGCCACCGGTATCCTCGTGCTCGCCTCGCAACTCGGCGCGGGCTGATCCCTCCTCCCCAGCGCCCGCGCTCGCCGACATCGAGTGCGTGAGCGCGAGCGGGTGCTCGCTGCCGGGGCCACAGGGCATGCTCGTTGTCGTGGGGGAGAGCATCCGCGAAGCATGGCACCTCATCCGGAGCGCGGTGACAGATGCTGCGGCGCTGGCCTTGCCCGAGAAGTGCGCCGCCTGCGGGGCATCCGGCGCACTGCTGTGCGCGCCCTGCCGCCGCGAGATCGCTCCGACCCCCGTGCGTCGCCTCGTGGGTGTCGCTGAGGGTTTCGGTGGGATCGACGACGCGGGCCACGACGGCCGGGGCGTCGTCGTCTGGGCCGGCCTGGAATTCGACGGGGCCGCGGCATCCGTCGTGCGCGTCGTGAAGAACGACGCGCGGCCGCGTCTGGCCGGATACCTCGCGCCCGCTCTCGGCGCGGCGCTCCGGCACGTCGCCCAGGAGAATTCCGCCGCACCGGCGTCGCTGATCGTGGTCCCCGTTCCCGCCAGCGCCAAAAGCCTCCGGGCACGCGGGTTCCGAGTCGTCGAGGTCGTCGCACGCCGGGCCGGCGTCCGGCCCCGCCGCCTCCTGACACTGCGCCGATCCGCCCTCGATCAGCGCGGGCTCGACCGGTCGGGGCGCTTGGTCAACGTGCGGGGAGGGATGCTCGCGCGAGGCGTACGGGGCCGGTCCGTCGTGATCGTCGACGACGTCGTGACGACGGGGGCGACGATCGTCGAAGCAGCCCGAGCCTTACGCGCCGCGGGCGCCGTCGTCGTCGGTGCGGCCACGATCGCCGCGACCCCGCTGCGCGGACGCCGGGTCGACCCATCCGAAACTCGCAGGTGACACCCCTGGTCGGCGCCGCTAGCGTTAGAGAGACCAAGGCGAGCGTGATCCGCCGCTGTCCGGGCGGATCGTCCCGAGCAAGGAGGTCAAAGATGGAAACAGGCATCGTCGGCGTCGGAGTCAGCGTCACGGATCGATTCCGATCAGTGGTCGAGGAGAAAGCGACCCGCATCGAGAACCTCGTCCCCAAAGCTCAGCGGCTTGAGGTGAAGGTCACGCACCGCACCTACAAGGGCGGGCGTATGGAGGACGATGCCGTCGAGTTGACGCTCATCGGAAAGGGCCCCGTCGTCCGGGCAGAGGCGGTCGA
>DMUE01000176.1 GCA_003476465.1 Microbacterium sp.
CCGTAGAGGTCGTCGTCTCCGGCCCTCAGGTGCGTGTCGCTCAGATGCAGCAGCTGGTGGCTCGGACGTCCGTACTCGGCGATTCGCATGCCGTTCGCGGTGATCACGCGGAGTACGTTACCGGAGTGTGTCAAACAGCTGGGTAAGAAACGGTGAAAGTATACTGACGATACATACTGAGCAGATATTTATAGGGAGGTGCCCGTGTCGGTCCGTCAGAGCTTGCTCGCCATTCTCGACCAGGGGCCGTGCTACGGGTATCAGCTACGGACCGAGTACGACCGTCGCACGGGCTCGAGCTCGCCGGTCAACGTCGGCCAGATCTACACGACGCTCGAGCGTCTCGAGCGCGACGGATTGGTCGCCAAGGGCGACACCGACGATCAGGGCCATGTCTACTACGAGATCACGGATCCGGGGCGTGCCGAGGCCCGCGAGTGGCTCTCATCCCCCGTCGCCCGGGCGAGCGGAACCCGCGACGAACTCGCGCTCAAACTCGCGCTGGCCGCAACGCTGCCGGGCGTCGATGTCGCCCCCATCGTGCAGACCCAGCGCCGCGCATCGCTCGCGGCGCTACAAGACCTGCGGCAGGCGCGACGGGCGACCGGGCGAGCCGATTCCGCCGACGGCGAGGAACTCGCGTGGCGAGTCGTCACCGATGCCCTGATGTTCCAGGCCGAGGCGGAGGTGCGCTGGCTCGACCACCTAGAGGAGCACCTCGCACATCACCGCCCGAGAGAGATAGCCCTGCCGCTGAACGCGGAGCGGCCGCGGCGCGGCCGACCCCCCCGGGCGAGCGCGGCCGCTGCGGCACCTGTTCTCGGACGGCGCACTCCGATCTCCTGAACGGCAGGGGGGCGAGCGCGAACGCCGCTTAGGATCGGAACATGGCCGGATTCTGGGGCAAACGCAAGCGCGAAGAGCAGACCGCACTCGATGCGCAGGATGCCGACCTGGCCCGGCGGGCGGGGCGCGCCCTCGTCGAAACGGACGAGCGCATCCGCGTCACGGCGGACGAACTGGACTTCGCCACAGCGGAGCTCGGCGAGGGCTCCACGAAGGATCTGCGCGAGGCGCTCGCCGCCGTGCGCCACCACCTCGCCGAGGCGTTCCACCTCAATCAGTTGAACCACGACGAGATCCCCGACACCCCTCAAGAGCTCCGCGAGCGGAACGCGCGCATCGCCCAGCTCTGCGAGTGGGCCGAGAACCTGCTCGACGAGAAGACACAGGTGCTCGCCGAGCAGATCGCGAAGGTGCGCCGCGCGCCGGAAATCCTGGCGCAGGTCCGCGCCGATGCCGAGAAACTCCGCGGCCGCCTCCCGCAGGCGCGCACGACGGTCGCTCGGCTCGCCGAACGCTACGCGCCGTCCGCCCTGCAGCAGGTGGATCGCGCGCCGGAAGAGGCGGATCAGCTGCTCTCGTTCGCGGTGCACAGCGCAGACATCTCCGAGCGCCGGCGAGAAGCGTCCCGCCGGGAAGAGGCGATGCTCGCGCTCGAGACCGCGACGGAGGCGGTGCGCCGCGCCGCAACCCTGCTCGACGGGATCGACGACTTCGAGATCGAGGCGCTGCGGGCCGAGTCGACGCTCGCCGACGTCATAGCCGATTCGCGGGGGGACGTCGTGGCCGCTCGGGATGCTCCCGCCACACCGCAGGTTGCGAGCGCGCTTGCCGCACTGCAATCCGCCCTGGCCGCGCTCCCGCCGGCCGGCACCAAGACCGACCCCTTCGCCGAGCTCTCCCGGCTGCGTGAGGCGAATGCCGCTCTCGACGTGGCCATCGACAAAGCCCGGGAGCGGGCGGCGAGGCCCCTTCCGACTCCGGCGCAGATCCGGCATGCCGCAGATGACGCCGACCGTCAGATCGCGGTGGCTCGCACGGTCATCGGCGGCCATCGGGGCTGGATCGGTGCAGACGCCCGCACGCGTCTGGCCGAAGCCGAGCGAACCCGCGCCGACATGGCCGCCCTCCCCGGTGACGAGGACNNCGAGGCGTTCCACCTGTCCCGGCGTGCCGCACAACTCGCGAGCGAGGCCCTGCAGCTCGCCCAGCGCGACATCGACTCTTCGCGCCCCCCTCAGGACGACGGATGGGGCGGCGGACGACGCGGCGGCGGCGACGGCATGGGGGGCATGATGGGTGGCCTCTTCCTCGGTAGCCTGCTCGGTGGCATGTTCGACTGACTCTCCGCGGGTCTGATCGTGCACCGACGAACGTGATCCGCCGCAGGACCCGGGGCGGCTGGCCTGTCGCGTCCGTTCGATGAACGACGAAAGCGGCCGGGACGCTACGAGGCCAGCACCTCCGCGGGAGGCGCCGACTGCGTCTCGAGAGAGATCACGCCGTAGTCCCAGCCCTTACGGCGGTACACCACACTCGGCTTGTCGGTACGGGCGTCGATGAACAGGAAGAAGTCGTGCCCGACCAGCTCCATCCGGTCCACGGCCTCCTCCACGCCCATCCACTCCGCGTCGAAGCTCTTCACGCGGATCACGACGGGGGTGTAATCCGGTTCATCCTCGTTCCCGGTGAGGATCGGGATCTCGCCCGTCGCGACCGCGTGGATCATGTCCGCGGATGCCGGCTGCACATCGATGCCGGTGATCTCGCCGCTGCCCTTTTCGAAGTGCGCCCCGTGCGGGTGCTTGCGCGCGTCGACGCGCTTGCCCTTGGCTCGGCGAAGCTGCTCGCACATCTTGTCGACGGCCAGGTCCAGGGCGGCGAACTTGTCGGCATCGACCGCCTCTGCCCGGACGACG
>DMUE01000246.1 GCA_003476465.1 Microbacterium sp.
ACCAGAGTCCCTCGAAGATGACGTACGGCACGAGGATGTCGGTGATCACCCGCGCCATCTGCCGCTGGTCGGGCGGCCCGGCCCGGGAGAAATACCCGGAGATGATCGCGAACGCGGGCATGTGGAAGGCGTAGACGAGCAGGTAGAGCCCGAGCGCGATATCGGAGTCGTAGGTCAGACGCTGGATGGAGTGGCCGAGGACGACGAGCACGATGCAGGCGAAGCGCGCGTTGTCCCAGAACGGGACCCGCTTCGATCCGCCGGCGGCACCTCGACCGGGCGCGACAGTGCCCGCTGTCGGGGGTCGAGGTGTCGCGGCGGTCATGAGCGTGCTCACCCTATCTGGCAGCACGCCGCGGTCGGCACGNNGGCCAAGCCGGGCATTCGCGGAGGGGAGCGAGAGGGTGCCCGGGGCCCCTCAGCGGCGTCGCGTGCGGCGCCCGGGCGCGGAGAGCACCGCGTCGAAGGCGACGCCCAGCACCAGCGCGACCGCGATCGAGGCCAGGATCGCCAGCAGCGGCGCACCCGGCAGAAGCATCGCCACGACCGTGCCGACGAGCGCCTGATAGCAGGCCCAGCCGAGCGCGGCGAGCGCGGCGAGGGGCAGATACCGCGGGGCACTCACCCCGCCTGCTCCGGCCGTCAGGTTCACGGCGAGCCGGGCGAACGGGATGAACCGCGCGGTGAAGACGATCGCCGCGGTGCTCTGGGCGAGCCGGGCCCGGGCGAACGCGAAAGCGGAGGAGATGCGGGGTCGGCGCATCCATCCCCACCTCTCCAGACCGACGCGGCGCCCCACGAGGTAGCAGGCCGAGTCGCCGACGAAGGCGGCGAGAGCCGCGACGGCGATGATCGCGACGATCGACGGATCGCCGATCACCACGCTCGCAGCAGCGAGCGCCGTAACCGAGGTCTCGCCGGGGATCACGACGAGGAATGCATCGGCGAGCACCAGGGCGAACATCGCTAGCAGCGCCCAGGGGCTTNNGACGGCCAGAGCCTCACGCTGGATGTGTGAGAGTCGCCCTGCTGGCGGAATCCGCCCTGCCCCACATGAACGGCGTGACCGGATCGGTCGCGCAGGTGCTGCGGCACCTCCGGCGGGAGGGGCACGAGACGCTCGTGATCGCCCCGCATCCCGGTGGCGCCCAGCCCGACTCTCGGCCGATGCTGCCCGATTTCACGAACGTGCGCACCGAGCTGCTTCGTTCGGTGCCGCTGCCGTCGTATCCCGAGGTGCGGATCGTCTTCGCACGCACGGCTCACCTCACCCGGCTGCTGCGTGGATTCCAGCCGGATGTCGTCCATCTGGCGTCGCCGTTCGTGCTGGGCTGGCAGGGAGCGGCGGCAGCGGATGCCCTGCGAGTGCCATCCGTCGCCATCTACCAGACCGACGTCATCTCCTACGCCGAGAAATACGGCGTCGTGGGAGCGGTGCCCCTCGTGGCGCGTCATGTCGCCCGGCTGCACCGCCGCGCGACGCTGACGCTGGCACCGTCCTCCGCTGCGATCGCCCAGCTCGAGGCTCTCGGCATCGATCGCCTGCGCCCCTGGGGGCGCGGGGTCGACGCCGAGCGGTTCGCTCCCGGGCGGCGCAGCGAGGCGTGGCGGCGCCGGATCGCGCCCGGCGAGATCCTGGTCGGCTACGCCGGTCGCCTCGCGGCCGAGAAGCAGGTCGATGATCTGCGTGCCGTGGCGGACCTGCCCGGCGTCCGGCTCGTCATCATCGGTGAAGGACCCGACCGGGCGCGGCTGCAGGCGGCGCTCCCGACGGCCGTGTTCACCGGATTCCTCGAGGGCCTCGACCTCGCCGAGGCCCTCGCGAGCCTCGACGTCTTCGTGCACCCGGGCGAAAGCGAGACGTTCTGTCAGACGGTGCAGGAGGCGCACGCAAGCGGCGTTCCCGTGGTCGCAACGGGGCGCGGCGGCCCGGTGGATCTGGTGCGCAGCAGTATCGACGGATGGCTCTACGAGCCGGGGGACCTGCTCGATCTGCGGGCGCGCGTCGCCGACCTCACCGGCGACGAGGCCAAACGGCGCTCCTTCGGTGTGGCTGCTCGCGAGGGGGTGCGCCATCGCACGTGGGAGGCGCTCTGCCGCGATCTCGTAGCGCGCTACGACGAGGCGCGCGTACTCCGTACCATCGATGACGCCCTGCTCGCCTGCGGCATCACGCGGCCCGAGCCGCCCCCACAGTCCGCCCTGTCGGCCGCGGCACCCGGCTGGCGGCGCTACGTCGCGCTCGGCGACTCCATGACCGAGGCGCTCTGCGACTGCTCGTGTGCTCCGGGGCACCAGTGCCGTGGGTGGGCGGATCGCCTCGCCCTGCTCCTGGCATCCGCAGGTGCCGGTGGTGCCTCCGGCTTCCGGTTCGCCAACCTCGCCGTCCGCGGCAGGCGCGTGCGCGACGTCATCGAGCGGCAGCTTCCCGCGGCCCTGGCACTTCGCCCCGATCTCGTCTCCGTGCTCATCGGAGCCAACGACCTCCTCACGCAGGGCGCCGATCCGCGCCGTCTGGCCGCGGAGGTCGAGGTCGTCGTGCGAACGCTGCGGGAGGCAGGGTGCGACGTGCTCCTCGCGGCTGCGTTTGTGCCGCGCCCCAGTGCGGCATGGATCTTCGCACGCCGCTTCGCCCGCTACAACTCGGAGCTGCGTCGCATCGCCCACGCGACGGGCGCGCTTCTGCTCGATGTCGAGGCGCTTCCGGGGATCTGTGAGCTCGAACTCTGGGCCGATGACGGCGTGCACCTGCGGGCGGCCGGTCATCGCCTGCTCGCCTATCGGGCGGCCGATGTGCTCGGCATCCGGGACGCGGAACAACTCGAGGCGCTCGAGACCTCGTTCCATGACGACGAAGGGGCCGGCCTGTCCCGACGGCGCCGCGCCGCTCAGGCGCTGGCATGGATGTGGCGGCGGTCGCGTGGACGCACCGCGGGTGAGGGACTCGAGGCCACGCACCCCGACTACATCGTGCTGCCGGGGGGCACGCGTCGGCGCACACCGACGACCTGAGGCATCCGCTCGCGCTCCTCGTCAGGGTCGGGGGGCTCAGCCCTCCATACCCTGTTCGTACTGCTCCAGTTCCAGCTCGAGCTGGCGTCGGAGCTCGGCGGTCTGCCGGGCCGTGATTTCTTCGCCCTCATCGACCGGGGCGTCGCCCATGGCGACCGCGTCGCGCTCGGCGGCGGGCTCTCGTCGTTCGGTCATCGTCACTCCTCTCCGTAGGGGGGCAGATCATCGGTGCTGGCCTCGTCCGAGAGCGCGGGGTCCGCAGCACCCTCGAGGCCGGCAGCCAGGTCATCCTCGAGATCGTCGTCCTCCGTGAGGGCAGTCTCGGTGTCGGCGGGCGCCTCGGGGTCGATCGCGTGCGTCGCGTGGACCACCGTCTCGGGGTCGACGACATTCGGGTCGACGGGGTTGGACAGCGCCGCCTCGCGGGCAGCCGCTTCTGCGTCGAATTCCTCAAAGGTGGGTTCGAAGACCATCTCGTGCTCCTCTCAGCCGCTCTTGCGCCGGAACTCGCGCTTGACCGAGGCGGGTCCCCGCGACGCGTGGATGGCGGAATCGCCGTTCAGGTGAGCCTCGCCCTCGCGGGGGCGAGCGTTCTTCTTCTCGAGCGCCTCCTTGAACTTGCGCTTGACATCGTCGGATGCCGGGGCGGGCGCTGTGTCGTCGGTGCTCATGGCTGCCAGCCTACGCGGGCCCGCGGCGCCGGGGGAGTGGAGCGCGCATCAGGAGCTGGAGGACGATCGTGAGGAAGATGCACGGGGCGCCCCGCCGTGCACCCGCGCCACGCGGGCGATCATGACGCCCCGGCTGGTAGGCTAGGTGCGCCGACGTGGCATTGCCGTGTCGTCGGACAATTTCACAAGCGCCGCGCCGCGCTGGATCGCGGCGCATCCGGAGCAGGCTGGCAGAAGAGCTGGTCCCCTGTGGTGGTCTCCTCGTCGCGAACGCGCCGGGTGGGTTTCTACTGGTGGCCAGCGTAGGCGAGTCGTCGCACAGCGCGTTGCGCGCCCATATCTGCCTGTTCCCGCTCCTTCGCAACACTCGCGCGCCATACGGGCACGCGAGTCGAAAAAAAGAAGGAGAGACCTCTTGGAAGGTCCAGAAATCACATCCGCCGAGGCCGTTCTCGATAACGGCCGCTTCGGCATCCGCACAGTCCGCTTCGAGACCGGCCGCCTCGCGCAGCAGGCTCAGGGAGCGGTCGCGGCGTACCTCGACAACGAGACCATGCTCCTCTCGGCCACCAGTGCCGGAAAGCACCCCCGCGAAGGCTTCGACTTCTTCCCGCTGACGGTGGATGTCGAAGAGCGCTCGTACGCCGCCGGTAAAATCCCCGGATCGTTCTTCCGTCGTGAGGGTCGCCCCTCCACCGAGGCCATCCTCGTCTGCCGCCTGATCGACCGTCCGCTGCGCCCCTCGTTCGTTGAGGGCCTGCGCAACGAGGTTCAGATCGTCATCACCGTTCTCTCCATCGCCCCGGGCGAGTTCTACGACGCCCTCGCGATCAATGCGGCCTCCGCCTCCACCCAGATCTCGGGCCTGCCCTTCTCCGGGCCGATCGCCGGCGTTCGACTCGCACTCATCCCCGGCCACGGCGAGCACGCCGATCAGTGGGTCGCGTTCCCGACCGTCACGCAACTCGAAGAGGCCGTCTTCGACCTCATCGTCGCCGGGCGTGTCCTGCCCGACGGCGACGTCGCGATCATGATGGTCGAGGCCGAGGCCACCGAGGGCAGCTGGAACCTGATCAAGGGCGGCGCGACCAAGCCGAGCGAGACCGTCGTGGCCGAGGGCCTGGAGGCTGCCAAGCCCTTCCTGCGCGAGCTCGTGAACGCGCAGCAGACGCTGGCGAACGCCGCCGCGAAGGAGATCGCGCACTACCCGGTCTTCCTGCCCTACAGCCAGGAGACGTACGACTTCGTCGCGCACCGCGCGTACGACCCGCTCGTCGGCATCTACCAGATCGCCGACAAGGCTGAGCGGCAGACCGCCGACGATGAGCTCAAGGAGCGCGTCAAGGGCGAGCTGCTCGCGGCCGTCGAGTCCGGCGAGCTGCAGGCCGTGGCGGCTCTCGAGTTCTCCGCTGCGTACAAGTCGGTCACGAAGAAGATCGTCCGTGGACGCATCCTCGCCGACGGGGTTCGCATCGATGGTCGCGGACTCGCGGACATCCGTGCGCTCGACGCCCAGGTCGACGTCATCCCGCGCGTACACGGGTCGGCGATCTTCCAGCGCGGTGAGACCCAGATCCTGGGTGTCACCACGCTGAACATGCTCAAGATGGAGCAGCAGATCGACTCGCTGTCGCCGGTGACGCACAAGCGCTACATGCACCACTACAACTTCCCGCCGTACTCGACCGGTGAGACGGGTCGTGTGGGAAGCCCGAAGCGCCGCGAGATCGGGCACGGCTTTCTCGCCGAGCGCGCCCTCGTGCCCGTGCTGCCCTCGCGCGAGGAGTTCCCGTACGCCATCCGTCAGGTCTCCGAGGCCCTCTCCTCGAACGGTTCCACGTCGATGGGCTCGGTGTGCGCCTCGACCTTGTCGCTGCTGAACGCCGGTGTGCCGCTGCGCGCCCCGGTCGCCGGTATCGCCATGGGGCTGGTCTCGGACGAGGTCGACGGACAGACGCGCTACGCCGCGCTGACCGACATCCTCGGGGCCGAAGACGCGCTCGGTGACATGGACTTCAAGGTCGCCGGCACAGCCGAGTTCGTCACGGCCATCCAGCTCGACACCAAGCTGGACGGCATCCCGACCTCGGTGCTGACCGCGGCGCTGCAGCAGGCGAAGGACGCGCGTCTGGCCATCCTCGACCTGATCGACGCCACGATCGACACGCCCGACGAGATGGCGCCCACCGCGCCGCGCGTCATCAGCGTGCAGATCCCGGTCGACAAGATCGGCGAGCTCATCGGTCCCAAGGGTAAGACGATCAACTCCATCCAGGACACCACCGGCGCCCAGATCTCGATCGAGGAAGACGGAACCGTGTACATCGGTGCCGTCGACGGCCCCTCTGCCGAGGCCGCCCGCGCCCAGGTCAATGCGATCGCCAATCCGACGAACCCCGAGGTCGGCGAGCAGTTCCTCGGAACCGTCGTCAAGATCGCGACGTTCGGTGCGTTCATCTCGCTGCTGCCCGGCAAGGACGGGCTGCTGCACGTCAGCGAGGTCCGCAAGCTCGCCGGCGGCAAGCGCGTGGAGAACGTCGAAGATGTGCTCGGTGTCGGGCAGAAGATCCTCGTGAAGATCACGAAGATCGACGACCGCGGCAAGCTGTCGCTCGAGCCGGTCGTCGAAGAGTCGGCCGAGGACGCCTCGGCTCTCGCGACGGCGGTCCCTGCCGAAGTCTGATCTTTCCGGATTGACGGAGCCCCCTGCCCGCCGGGCCGGGGGCTCCGTTCGTGCATTCGGCGGCACTGACGGCCCATCTCATCGTGATCAAAGCGTTATCGGCATATCCGGGTCCCGTCAGCGGATCACGCACCCGCAGGAGCGCGCTGCTCTACCCTCGAAGTAAGCGTCAGGGGGCGCGACACGCTAGAGGGTCGCACCGCGTGCGGGCTATCGCGAGGGGTGGGAGCATGAGTTTCTTCGGCGTCGGCACGAATACGCCGCCGGAAAGCGGCTCCGTGCCCGCCCCGCACCCCTCGGCGCCCATCCCCGTGCTCGGGCCGGGCGTCGGTCACGACGTGCGCGTCCCCCTCGGGGACACGGGGCTGATCGTCTTCCCCCTGATTCTCGGCGGCGCCGAGTTCGGCTGGAACATCGACCTCGCCACCAGCCACCGCATCGTCGACCGCTACGTCGAACTCGGCGGCAATGTGCTGCACACCGCGGACTCGTTCGCGGCTGGCCGCAGCGAGCACATCATCGGCCGGTGGTTGGCGTCGCGGCGGGCACGCGATGCGATCGTCGTGTCCGTGCGCGTCGGGGGGCACCCCGACAACCCGGGCCTCGGGCCGGTGAATCTGGTGCGGGCGGTCGAGGCGTCGCTCGTTCGGCTGGGCACGGACTACATCGACATCCTGTATCTCGACGGGGCGGACGCATCCGTGCCCCTCGAAGAGACCCTCGCAACCGCGGAGTGGCTGATAGGTTCCGGCAAGGTGCGACATCTGGCGGCTGCGTCCTTCACGCCCGAGCGGCTTGTGGAGGCGCGCATCCTCGCCTCGGCAGGCTACCCACGGATCATGGTTCTCGACGCGCATTACAACGTCGTGCACCGGTCATCGTTCGAGGGCGACCTGCGGCTGGTGGCCGGCGCCCAGGGCATCGCGGTCACGCCGTCGCACCCTCTGGCGCACGGTTTTCTCTCGGGCCGGTACCGCAACCGCGACCGCGTCGGCCTCTCAGCGCGCGGCACGCAGGTTGCGGTATACCTCAATCGCCGCGGGCAGAAGGTGCTGAAAGCGCTGGATGGCATCGCGCTCGAACTGGCCGTTCCGGATGCCGCAGTGGCTGTCGCGTGGCTCCTCGCGCAGCGCACCGTTGTCGCTCCGATCGTGAACGCCTACGCCACAGAGCACGTCGAAGAGCTCTGCCAGGGCGTCGGCGTCCAGCTCAGCCGCTCTCATCTGGCCGAGTTGGCCCGAGCAGCGCAGTAGCGCGCAACCCATCCACGCCGAGACCATTTCGTGACGATGGCGAAGGGTGACGTAGGGTGGTTGAGGCGCGGCAACGGGGCCCGCCACGACGAAAGCGGGCGGGGTGACACACTTCATCTACCTCGTTCGCCACGGTGAGCATCAGGACGCCGAACACGGACTGGTGGACGGTCCGTTGTCTCCGCGAGGTCAGCGTCAGGCGGCGCTGATCGCCGACAGGCTCTCGGGCATGCCGCTCAGTGCGGTCTGGCATTCGCCGCTCCTGCGGGCCACCGAGACAGCGCGAATGGTCGCCGAGCGGATGCCGGCGATCGCGCCGCAACCTTCGTCCCTGCTCTTCGACTGCGTGCCCTCGGGTATGTCGCCGGAGACCCCCGCCGTGTACGAGCCCTTCTTCGGTGCGGTCACCGAGGCCGAAATCGAGGCGGGGCGAGCCCAGATGGCCGATGCGGTGAGCGAGTTCCTGGTGCGCCGCACAGGGGAGGTGCACGAGCTCGTCATAACACACAACTTCGTCATCAGCTGGTTCGTCCGCGAAGTCCTCGGCGCTCCCGAGTGGCGCTGGATGACCCTCAATCAGGCGCACTGCGGTCTGACGGTCATCGCGCAGAAGCAGGGGCGGCCGTGGACCCTGCTGACGCACAATGATCTGGCGCACCTGCCCTTCGAGCTGCGAACCGGCCTGCCCGAGACGCACCCGGTCTAGGCGTGAACGACTCCGCGCATGTGCGGGGCTGCGGGGCT
>DMUE01000104.1 GCA_003476465.1 Microbacterium sp.
CCGGGCGGATGGCTCCGGCCCGCGCCTATTTCTGGTAGTTCGGCGCCTCGACCACGATCTGCACGTCGTGCGGGTGCGACTCTTTCAACCCCGCCGAGGTGATGCGGATGAACTTGCCCTTGGCCTTCAGTTCTTCGACCGTACGGGCGCCGACATAGAACATCGACTGACGCAGCCCGCCGACGAGCTGATACGCGACCGCCGACACCGGACCGCGGTACGCGACCTGGCCCTCGATGCCCTCGGGGATGAGCTTGTCGTCGGAGGGGACATCCGCCTGAAAATACCGGTCCTTCGAGTACGACGTCTTCTTGCCGCGCGTCTGCAACGCCCCGAGCGAGCCCATCCCCCGGTACTGCTTGAACTGCTTGCCGCCCTGGAAGACGATCTCACCCGGCGACTCGTCGGTTCCGGCCAGGAGCGAGCCGAGCATGACGGTGTCGGCACCCGCGACAAGCGCCTTGGCGATATCGCCCGAGTACTGCAAGCCGCCGTCGGCGATCACCGGCACGCCGGCGGGACGCGCGGCGAGAGATGCCTCGTACACGGCCGTCACCTGTGGCACACCGACGCCCGCCACGACCCGCGTCGTGCAGATCGAGCCCGGCCCGACGCCGACCTTGACGGCGTCGACGCCGGCATCGATGAGCGCCTGGGCTCCCTCGCGGGTCGCGACGTTGCCGCCGATGATGTCGATGTGGTCGAAGGATGCGTCCGCTCGCAGCCGCCGGATGATGTCGATCACACCGGCCGACTGACCGTTCGCGGTGTCGACGACGAGCACGTCCACNNCGCAGCCGGCCGTGATCGTCCTTCGTCGCCAGCGGGTACTTCTCGCTCTTGTCGAAGTCCTTGATCGTGATCAGGCCGGCGAGCCTGCCCTCGTCGTCGATGAGCGGCAGCTTCTCGACGCGGTGCTTGGCGAAGGTCGCGATCACGTCGTTCGCGCCGATGCCGACCTTCGCGGTGATGAGACCCTCGCTCGTCATCACGTCGCGCACGAGCGTCGTCTGACGCTCGAAGCCCGATACGAAGCGCATGTCGCGGTTGGTGATGATGCCGACGAGCCGTCCGTCGTCATCGACGACCGGCAGCCCCGAGATGCGGTACTGCGAGCATTGTGCGTCGACCTCTTCGACCGTCGCCGTCGGGCTCGTCGTGATGGGGTTGGAGATCATGCCGGACTCGCTGCGCTTGACACGGTCGACCTGCGAGGCCTGATCCTGGATCGAGAGATTGCGGTGCAGGATGCCGAGGCCACCCTCGCGCGCTATCGCGATCGCCATGCGGGCTTCCGTCACCGTGTCCATCGCCGACGAGACCAGCGGCGTCGCGACGGTGATGCGGCGCGTCAGCGGCGAGGAGGTGTCCGCCTCGCTCGGGATGACGTCCGTATGACCCGGCAGAAGCAGCACGTCGTCATAGGTCAGCCCGACAAAACCGAACGGATCGTGATCGGGCATGTACGTCGCTCCTCGCGCAGGTGATCATGGCGCGGATGCCCCCGGATCTGT
This sequence comes from Microbacterium sp., assembly GCA_003476465.1. Taxonomy (GTDB): domain Bacteria; phylum Actinomycetota; class Actinomycetes; order Actinomycetales; family Microbacteriaceae; genus Microbacterium. The sequence goes on from DMUE01000104.1 coordinate 1,515, forward strand.
CCGGTGCATCCGCTTGATGAAGTCTAATCTGGGACGCTGTGCGAACATTCCTGAGGGAGCGATCCCCTTGCGATCTCATCACATCCATCGTTCGAGCGATGGGCGAAACAATGCCGACACATTACGCTCGTACCGTCGTCCATCGATGCCGATGGAACGCGACCATCGGCTGACGGTGCCCGACTGGAGGATCTGTGAGTCCCACGACCGGTACGGCGAGACGTTCCCGCGGGGGGATTCTGCTCACGATGGGTGCCCTCTTCGGCGTGCTCTTCGCACTGATGAGCCTGACCGCAGGCCCCGCCTTCGCCGCGGAAGACGACCCGTATCGCATCAGCGGCAACGTCCAGCTGGACGGTGAGCCCCTCGAGGGTGTCACGTTGGTGATCGACGGTCCCGGCGGCGAGCAGGAGGTCGAGACGGATGCCGCGGGCCAGTGGCGTGTCGGAGTGCCCGAGCGCGGCGAGACCTACACGGTGACCCTCGACGAGGACACCCTGCCGGAGGGCATCGCGGTCGTGAACGACGAGGACGACACCCCCAACGAACAGGAAGTGGAGATGGGCGCGGGTGGGCGCGTCACCGTCAACTTCTTCATCGGCGAGGGCGAGCGCAACGTCACCAGCTTCTTCGACCAGTTGGTGCAGCGCATCGTGCAGGGCCTGAGCTTCGGCCTGATGCTCGCGCTCGCGGCGGTCGGCCTGTCCCTCGTGTTCGGCACGACCGGCATCTCCAACTTCGCCCATGGCGAGATGGTGACCTTCGGTGCCGTCATCGCGCTCACCCTCGTCGGCCCCGCCAGCCTCGCCCTGCCGGTGTGGCTCGGATTCCCGCTGGCGGTGATCCTGAGTGCGGGCCTGGGGCTCGTGCTCGACATGATCCTGTGGAGACCCCTACGCCGGCGAGGGGTGGGCGTCGTTCAGCTCATGATCGTGAGCATCGGCCTCTCCTTGACGCTGCGCTACACCTTCCAGTTCTTCATCGGGGGTGGCACGAGCCAGCTCCCCTTTGCGTCCGAGCCCAAGATCCAGCTGTTCGGCGTGGTGCAGATGAGCGTGATCGACATGGTCTCGATCGCGATCTCGGTCGTCGTCATCATCGCATTCGCGATCTGGCTCACCCGCAGCCGCCTCGGTAAGGCGACCCGGGCGATCTCCGACAATCCGTCGCTGGCCGCCGCATCCGGAATCGACGTCGACTTCGTCGTCCGGGTCGTCTGGGTCATCGCCGGAGCACTCGCGGGCCTCGCCGGCATCCTCTACGCGTACTACCGTCCCGGCATCAAATGGGACATGGGTACACAGGTGCTGCTGCTGATGTTCGCCGCCGTCATCCTCGGTGGCCTCGGCACGGCGTTCGGCGCCCTGGTCGGCGCCATCATCGTCGGGCTCCTCGTCGAGGTCTCCAGCCTCTGGATCCCCGCCGACCTGAAGTACGCCAGTGCGCTCTTCATCCTCATCGTGATCCTGTTGTTCCGGCCACAGGGCATCCTCGGCCAACGCGAGAGAATAGGTTAGGCGCACAATGGACCTGCTCCAGATCCTCTCGAACTCGGCCTCGTCGATCCTCAGCCCCGCGACNNTCGCGGCGCTGGCGGGCCTCGTCGCATCCGCGATCTTCGCCGTCATCCTCGGTATCCCGACACTGCGACTGCGCGGCGACTACTTGGCGATCGTCACGATCGCCGCCGCCGAGGTCGTGCGCCTGCTGTTCTTGACGACGGCCTTCGACGAGTACACGGGCTCGGCGGACGGGCTGAGCGGCTACCACTCGAGCTTTCGTGCGGGCAATCCGATCCCACAGGGCACCTACGGTTTCGGGCCCTTCACGTACAACGAGACGCAATGGTGGGTGCGCATAATGGGCCTCGTGACGCTCGGCATCGCGGTGCTCGTGGTCTGGATGCTGATGCGCAGCCCGTGGGGGCGTGTGCTGAAGGGCGTGCGCGAGGACGAGGACGCCGTGCGCGCCCTCGGCAAGAACGTCTACGCCTACAAGATGCAGTCGCTCGTGCTGGGCGGGGTGCTCGCCGCAGCGGGTGGCATCGTGTACGCCCTTCCTTCGGCCGTGAGCCCGGGCGTGTACGTCACGTCACTGACGTTCTTCGTCTGGACGGCGCTCCTCCTCGGCGGCGCCGCGACCGTCTTCGGGCCTCTGCTCGGGTCGCTCATCTTCTGGGTGTTGCAGACCTTCCTGAGCAACTTCCTCCCGGC
>DMUE01000187.1 GCA_003476465.1 Microbacterium sp.
GATCGGGATGCGGACATTGTCGAATTCGGGGCTGCCCGCGAGCAGGAGCGACACGTCGCTGTCCTCCTCCAGCCCGTCCACGACGGCGACCGTTGCGCGCGGGGCCATGTCCATCGTGCAGACCTGATCGGCGGGCGGCGTCTCGAAGGTGACGGTGACCTCAGCCGGCCCGGATGCCGTCACATCGGCGGTCACGGGCGCACACGAGGAAGATCCCCACGTCAGCAGCACGAACTGGCCGTCGGTGTCGGTCCATCCGGCACTCGGCAGGTATTCGGTCATGCCGCCGGCGAGCCCGTCGACGCTGTCGAGATCGGTGCTGCCGGAGTATCCGTCGCCGGTCACCGTGATCACGAGGTCGTCGGCCGGGTCCACGCTCTCCGGCACCTCGACCAGTGTGACGCGGGGCACGAGGTCACGGGTGCACGGGGTGTCGGCATCCGGCTCGACGAGTGTGACCGCGAGGGACCCGTCAGCCTGCAGCGTCGCCTCGTCGGCGGCGGGAATGCACGTCGAGCTGCCCGTGGTGACCAGGCCGATGATGCGGCCGTCGTCCAGCCACGCCGCATCGATCTCGACCTCGGTGCTGTCGCCCGTGGTCGGGGTGGACGAGGGCGCCGAGGCGGGGTTGCTCGCGCAGCCGGCGAGCGCGCCGCCTGCCAGCAGCAGGGCGACGGGGAGGGCGAGGAGGCGGCGTGCGAGGGTCATGCCCCGATCCTGGCGCACGGCGGCTGAGGTTCGCCCGGCAAATCGGTCACGGAGAGGTCACGGCTGCGGGCGCTCGAGCGACCCCCGACATCGGGGTGAGGCGAGCTTCGCCGGCGGGTGGCGGCCCCTAGCATTGACCCCGTGACGTCGCTGAGGGCGAAACCGGCGGGTTCGATGACGTACGACGATGCCGCGCTGACACGCGTGCTCGGCGTGATCGTACCGCCGGTCACCGCGCTGGTTCTGGGCATCAGCCGCAGTCTCCACGTCCCGCTGTGGCGCGACGAGTACGCGACAGCTATGCACGCCGAGCTGTCTCCACCGGATCTCGCGCGGTCGATCTCCGGCGGTGACGCGGTCCAGGCTCCGTACTACCTGCTCATTCACCTGCTGTCGCCGGTCATCGGGCTCGATACCGGGATGCGCGTCCCCTCCCTCCTGGCTTTCGCCGCCACCGCCGCCATCGTGTCCGCCCTCGGAATGCGATGGTGGGGCGCGGCGCCGGGCGCCGCTGCGGGCCTCTTCTTCAGCCTCGACGGAGCAGCCGTCACTGCCGGCGCGACGGCACGGCCCTACGCGCTGATGGTGATGTTCGTCGCCCTCGCGATCTTCGCGGCCGACAGCGCCGATCGACGCAGTCGGTGGAAGTGGGCGGTCTACAGTGCAGCTGCCGTGCTCGCGGTGGCGATGCACCTGATGAGCATCGTCGCCCTGCTGTGCATCGGGCTGCTCGCGCTCGCGCGGCGCCGAGCATCGCTCATGCGCTGGATCACCTGGACCGTGCCGGCGCTCGCAGTCGGCATTGCCCTCGCCCTGATCGGCGGGAGCCAGCAGGATCAGATCGCATGGCTCCCCTCGCCTGATGTCCGCTCAGGTGTCTCTGCGCTCGCGCAGGTCGCGGGGGTGTCCGTCTACCGTGCAGTCGTCTGGGACGCGCTCGGTCTGATCGTCCTCGTCGCAGCGGCTGCGGCGACTTCGGTGACGATCGGCCGGGCGGCGGGGGCGAAAGCGCCACGACTTCGACCCGTGCTGTTCGCCTCCGCGCTCGTGTTCGCGGCGCCGGCCGCCCTGTTCGTGCTGTCCTGGATCGCGACGCCCGTGTACACCGCGCGGTACCTATCGTGGGTATCGCTCGGTGCGGCCCTGATCGTCAGCGGCGCGGTCTTCGCGGCGACCGCTCGCGACCGCATCCCGTCCGCCATCGCGGGAATTTGTGCTGGGGTGCTGCTCGCCGGAGCCGCGTTGGTGGCGTTGCAGCAGTTCGCAGCGCCGCCCGGGCTCTACGACGACATGCCGTCGCTCGTCGGCGAACTAGACGAAGATGTCCAGGTCGGCGACATCCTCGCGGTCATCCAGAGGAACCCGCACTCCGCAGTCGCATACGCCGTCGCCCAGACGACAGAGGACCACGCGTGGGCCGCAGACGTCGTGGACCGGCTGCCGCAGTCCGCTCAGCCGACGGTGGAGTTGCGTTCGATCACCGGAACGGGCCCGCTCGAGTTGGAGGGTCTCTCTCTGGCGCGTCCGGCGGAACGTGAGGCGACGGTGTGGATCATCAGTCTCGACTCCCCGTCGCAGGTGGACATCGCGCAGATCGGCGAGGCGCTGATGTGCACCGTGCACGCGTCGGGCGCGGATCCGACGTTCTTCGGCGGCATACGGCTCTACCACGTGGGATGCGGCCGAGACCGCCTCAAGACCTCGCCATAGAATTCGGCGTGCGCGCGCATGACCTCGTCATCGGTGAGGAGGCCCGGTGTGCGGCTCGCGGCGACCGCTATGCCGGTGCGCAGAGGGGCGTCTCCCGCGAGCATGACCAGCGCGTCGCGCAACGCATCCACGTCGCGGGGAGCCACACGGATGCCGTTCCGGCCGTGCTCGATCCACTCGACCGGCCCGCCCTCGTCGGCGACGATGCTCGGCACGCCCGCCGCCAGATACTGCAGGACGTTCTGCCCGAGTGGCTCCGGCCTCAGCGAGGCCTGCACGGCGATGTCCCACCCGCGGAGCACCGTTGCGACATCGTCGACGTGACCCAGGAATTCGACCCGATCTGCGATTCCCCGTTCAGCGGCTCGAACGCGAAGGTCATCCGCGAACGCGTCGTGACCGAACGGCGCGCCGCCGGCGAACTCGAGCCGTTCGTCGCCGTCCGCGAAGGCCTCGGCGAAAGCGTCGAGCAGCTGCAGCTGGCCCTTCCAGGGATCGATCCGCGCGAGCATTCCTATCCGCAGGGGTCTGTCGGGCCGGTCCGGACGGGGACCCGGCGTGGCGCGCCGAAGACCGGAAGCGCTCGCGATCACGGCGGTGGTGGCATCCGGTCGCAAGAACGACCGCGCCGACGCCAGGGTGGCCTGCGAGTTCGCGACCACGCCGTCGGCGCGGGGCAGCGCAATGCGCGACATCATCGCGAAGCCGACGCGGCCGAGCGAGGCGGCGTCGACGAAGTCGCGCAGATGGATGACCAACGGGACACGTGAAGACCGCGCGGCGAGCGCTCCATACGCGGCAGCCCGCGCGGTGTTCGCATCGACGAGGTCCGCGGTGCGGAACCCGCGGTCCAGACGCGTTGCCACCGTCTGAACCGCCAGACGAGCCGCCGCTCCGGCGAGCGATGCCCAGGTCCCCGTGCTCACGCCCGGATGCTGCACGATGCCACCCACCCGGATCGGCACGCGTCCCTCCACCGGAGTGAAGACGCCGCCTCGGCTGTTCGGGGGAAGCAGCAGGAGCGGCTGCCAGTCGGCTTCTGCCGCGAGCATGCGCATGAGAGCGAACTCTGCGCCGCCGGGGTCGGATGTGTGGTCGAGGTGGACGATGCGCGGGGAGTTCGCCGATCTCCTTCCGCTCCGCTCGTGCTCCGACGACCGGGTCACCGGAACCGGGACTCCGAATCGGCGAGCGCGGCGAGCAGGGCGGACTCGTCGTTCGCGGCAGCGAGGTAGGACTGCACGTCAGGACGAGGCATCGCCAGCAGGATTGCGGCGAGCCGCGCGAGCGGTACGACCTCTTCGCGCGTCATCTGCGCGTAGGCGACCAGATCGCGTCCCTGCGGATCGATCACATCGTCGCTGTCCGTGCCGGTGGGATGGACGCGGTGGTCCGCCATCATCGCCACGGTGCTGATGAGATCGCGCACCACGCGGGGCTGCGTACCCGGATCCATGCCCGACGCGATGCGGCCGGCTTCGCGCATGGTGAACGTCATCCGCAGCGCCGAGGGGACTCGTGAGAGCACCTCGTCGCGCTGTAGGCGGCTGGCGGCCAGAACAAGGTCCGACCCCTCAATCAGCTCATCCGTGATCTGCGTCGCGACATGGGCGGAACCGTCCGCGCCGAGCGACTCGGCGACAGCATGCACCTTCGAGCTCATGGGTGCGCCGACGTCTGCGGCGAAGCCCGCGCTGCGGACCCGCACTCGACCCGCGAGCGGTTGAGGAAGGTACCAGCCGACCCAGGTCTTCAGGAGCGCCGCCGCCAGCGGCGACCGGTGGATGTTGCCGGCGCACACGGTGAGGATCGAAAAATCGTCCGCCACCCCGCCCCCTCGATTTATCGATCCCGTCGCCCGCCCCCGGGCCGCGACGCGGTCTCTTGGAGTGTAGCCCGGTGGACCGGGGTCAGCCCGCGGCGATCTGCTCGTCCAAAGCGGCGCGGATGTCGGCGACGAAGTCGCGGATCGCTTCATGACCCGACTCCGGACCGCCCGCGAGCATCCCATCCGCACCGAGCAGGAGGGCGGTCGGTGAGTACCAGTCCGCAATGGAGCCGCTGACGTAGTTGTGGGGATCGTGGAGGGTCTGGGGCTCGGCAGTGTCGGCGAGTTTGCTTTCTTCGGGACTGCGGGTGACGAGAAGCCGGATGTCGATCTCCGGAAGCAGCTCACGCCAATCGGGGGCGCTCTCGATCACCGGCGTACACACCCCGCACGTCTCCGAGACCGCCAAGAGCAGCAGCGGGCGACCCCAGGTGAGCTTGCGCAGATTGACGGTCTGGCCGTCGGCGAGCATCACGGGTACCGCTGGGGTCCGCACACGGACGTACTCGGCGTCCTCCGATGCCCCCACCGTGGAACCTGCAGAGGCAACGGGAGTCTCGGCCGGGGTCGGCTCTGGCCAGGCGATCAGCACCGCGGTGACCACCCCAATCGCGATACCCCCGATCCAGGCCCATGCGGTGGCGTCGGCGGCGGCGACCGCCCCCCCCAGCAGAGGGTTGGTCCAGATCACCGCTGCCGTGCCCGCGGCGACCAGCGTCAGCCAGGCATTTCGGACGATGGTCAGCCGGGTGATCGGCCGTCGGGCACCGAAACACGCGCACGACGCCTCCTGCGGGCGGCGATAGGCCGCCGACGCAAGCCACAGATATGAGGCCATGAGGGCGAGCCCGACCAGAGCCGCCAGCAGCCCGAGCACACCGCCCAAGAGGGCGAAGGCCAGCCCAAGGGCCAGTTCCGCCCAGGGGTGCAGCGCGACGAGCCAGCGCTGGCGAAGCATGCGCGGCACACCCAACTCCGACCAGCCGGCGAGGTCGTCAGGCTGGCGGAGCTTCGCGACCCCACTCGCGATCATCACGGCTGCGAGCACCAGAGGAAGGGTCATCGACAGCGCGGTGGGCATGCTCCGATGCTAGATGAGTGAGTCCGTTTGGGTTCAGTGGTCGTAGGCGATGAGGGAGCGTTTGGCGGGTGCGTCGATGAGCCAGTTGTGCCAGATCGCGGCGGCGAGGGCGAGGAGTCGTGCGGCGACGCGGGAGTAGACGCCGGCGACGGTTCGGCCGCCGTGTTCTTCGAGGGTGAGTTGGCCTTTCAACGTGTCGAACACGGACTCGACCCATTGCCGGATGCCGCCGAGCTTCCCGAACCTCGGCGTCTCGTCCTTGCGGTCGGGGCGGATCAGATGCGCGCCGAGGTCGTCGGTGATGAAGGTCTCGAACTCTCGTCCGGCGAAGCCCTTGTCGCCGATGATCACCTGCCCCGGCTGGATGAGGTGCCGGTCGTGGTCGAGCATGGCCTGGGCGGCTTCGCGTTCTCCGATCTTGGGGTTCGCGAGCCCCCAGATCACGGGCATCCCGTCCGGGGTGCAGACCAGGTAGAGCCGGAATCCCCAGAAGAACCGGGAGTGGGAGGCGCAGTACCCGTAGCCGGCGTGCCCGGCC
>DMUE01000009.1:0-4069 GCA_003476465.1 Microbacterium sp.
GCAGACTGAGCGCCGCAACCAGCACCCCTGCAACGACCAGCCAGGGGAAGGCGTTGCCGGCAGCGGATGCTCGGGGCCCGGTCACCGAGTCAGTCTAGGCAGCCGCGAGCGCGCGCACCCGTCGCTCACCGCTGCCGTGCAGTCCATTCCCGCAGCCTCTCCAACGGCCACGTCGTCACGATCCGTTCCGCCGGCACACCGGACGCTTCGGCTCGTACTGCACCGTAATCCAGCAGCGACAGCTGGCCGGGCGCGTGGGCATCCGAATCGATCGAGAACAGGCATCCGGTCTCGAGCGCCGACGCGATGAGCTCGTCCGGTGGGTCCTGACGTTCGGGGCGGGAATTGATCTCCAATGCGACGCCGTGAGCGGCGCACGCCTCGAATACGGGACGAGCCTCGAATGTCGAGGGCGGTCGGGTGCCGCGCGTACCCTCGACGAGCCGGCCCGTCACGTGCCCGAGGACGTCGACGCGTGGGTCGGATGCCGCGGCCACCAGGCGTCGCGTCATGGCGGGCGACTGCATCCGCAGCTTCGAGTGCGCCGAGGCGACCACGATGTCGAGGTCNNAAACCGGCGACGACCTCCAGCTGGGCCCGGAGCCGGTCCGGCGAGAGACCGTTGGCGACGCGCAGACGCGGTGAGTGGTCGGTCAGGGCGAGGTACTCGTGTCCCAGGCTGCGCGCGGTTTCCGCCATCAGGTCGATCGGGGCGAGACCGTCCGACCAGTCGCTGTGCGCATGCAGGTCGCCACGGAGGGCGGAACGCAGCCGGCCCGCGGCGGGGACGTCGTAGCGGGAGCGCAGCTCGGCGAGGTACTCCGGCACCTGGCCGGCCAGCGCCTGCCCGATCACGGTGCGCGTCGACTCGCCGATTCCCGCGACACGGCGTAGCCGCCCCGGGTCACGCAGCATCTCCTCGGAAAGGCCGGCCGCGACATCCGCGGCAGAACGGAACGCCTTCGACCGGTACCGTGACGCTCGCTCCCGCTCGAGCAGCGTCGCGATCTCGTTGAGGGCTGCTACCGGGTCCACGCGATCACCCTAAGCCCGGGCCCTGAAACGGGCGCTGCTCGCCCGACGGCGTTCACGCCAGCTCGCGGGTGGCCTCACCCCAGCGGCCGAGCAATTCGCGCGCAGCACCCGAATCGATCGCCGCCGCGGCGTTGTCGCGCTCCTCCGCCAACCGCTCGATGATCGGGCGCTGCACCTGGCTTGCGTCGTGTGAGAGGCGGTAGGCCGCTCGTCCGGCGGCAGCGTTCAGCAGGACGATGTCGCGGACGGGGCCCTCTTCGCCGCTCAGGACGCGATGGACCACCTCAGCGTTGTGCGCGGGGTCCGCGCCCTTGAGCTGATCGATGCTCGCCCGCGGGATGCCGAGGTCCCTCGGATTGAGATCGTGCTCATGGATGTCGCCGCGGCTGACTTCCCAGATGCGGCTGTGGCCCGTCGTGGTGAGCTCGTCGAGACCGTCATCGCCGCGGAAGACGAGCGCCGTGGCACCGCGGGTCTGAAAGACGCCCGTTATCAGGGGCACCCGGTCCAGCTGCGCGACCCCCACGGCGTTCGCTTCCGCGCGGGCCGGATTACAGAGCGGCCCCAGGATGTTGAACACCGTCGGCACACCGAGCTCAGCCCGGGTGGGGCCCGCATGACGAAAACCCGGATGGAACGCCGACGCGAACACGAACGTGATTCCCACGCGGCGCAAAACCTCGACCACCGCGTCGGGGTTCAGCGTCAGGGACACGCCGAGGGCGGCCAGCACATCTGACGAGCCGGAAGACGAGCTCGCTGCACGGTTGCCGTGCTTGATGACGGGCACTCCCGACGCGGCGGCGACGATGGAGGCCATCGTCGAAACGTTAACGGTTCCGAAACGATCTCCGCCCGTTCCGACGATGTCGAGGGCGTCGGGGCTGATCTCGAGAGGCAGCGCCGCTTCGAGCACCGCGTCGCGGAAGCCGACCACCTCGTCGACCGTTTCGCCTTTCGCCCGGAGCGCGATCAGGAACCCGGCCAGCTGCGAGGCGGTCGCGTCGCCGGACATGACGTGACTCATGGCCCACGTCGCCTCCGAAACGCTCAGGTCGCGTCCGGCCAACAGCGCCGCGATCAAGTCCGGCCAGGTCGAGGCATCCGTCATGACTGCGATCCTAACGGCGGTCCACGACGGCGTTCCGCTCGGCCCGCCCGCCGCACGTTTTAGGCGATCCTAAGTTCAGACCCGGGCCCTTTCTCGGTCCGGCGTGCAATTTTTCCCGCTCGCGATCGGACATAATGGATCCGTGATGACTTCTGCGGCGTATACCCCGGCAGTGAGGACGATCAAGCGTCCGGATCCTGTCGCTGTTGGCACCATCGTCTGGCTCGGCAGCGAGGTCATGTTCTTCGCCGGGCTGTTCGCGATCTACTTCACGCTCCGAAACACCTCTCCCGAGCTCTGGGCGGAAGAGACTCAGCTCCTGAACGTGCCGTTCGCGCTCGGCAACACGATCATCCTGGTGCTGTCGTCCGTGACATGCCAGATGGGTGTGTTCGCCGCTGAGCGCAACCAGCCGTATTCGGCCCGCACGCGCGGCCCGCTCGGGTGGGGCATGGTCGAGTGGTTCTTCCTCACCTTCGCTCTCGGTGCGATATTCGTTTCCGGCCAGGTCTGGGAGTACGCCCAGCTCGTCGCCGAAGGCCTGCCGATCTCCGCGAACGCTTATGCGTCCGCGTTCTACCTCACAACGGGTTTCCACGCTCTGCACGTCACCGGCGGGCTCATCGCCTTCCTCCTCGTGATCGGCCGGGCCTACTCGGTCAAGAACTTCGGCCACAAGGAGGCCACGAGTGCGATCGTCGTGTCGTATTACTGGCACTTCGTCGATGTCGTGTGGATCGCCCTGTTCGTCGTGATCTACTTCCTGAAATAGAGCGGAGCCACACCCGAATGCCTCGTGAGAAGAAACGCCGCTCCGGACGGCGCAGCCCGCTCGCAGCCGCCGGCCTGATCGGTCTCGGACTCGTCCTCACCGGTGGCCTGTACGCCGGAGCATCGGCGGCGATGGCGTCCACCACCGACACCGCCGCCGCTCAGACACTCACCGTCGAAGACGGCAAGAAGCTCTTCCAAGCGAACTGCGCTACCTGTCACGGGCTGGACCTGCAGGGAACGAACGACGGACCGAGCCTCTACGGCGTGGGCGCCATGGCCGTCGACTTCCAGGTCGCCACGGGACGTATGCCGCTGCAGATGCAGGGACCCCAGGCACCGCAGAAGCCCGTGCAGTTCACGGACGGTGAGATCGCCGCTCTATCGGCGTACGTCCAGTCGGTCGCACCCGGGCCCGAAATCGCTACGGGGCGTGTTCTCGATGGGGACGGTGACCTCTCGCATGGTGCGGAGTTGTTCCGCGTCAACTGTGCGATGTGCCACAACGTCGCCGCCGCGGGTGGAGCCCTCACAGAGGGCAAGTACGCGCCTTCGCTGGACGGAGTCGATCCGCGCCACATCTATGCCGCAATGGTCACCGGCCCGCAGAACATGCCGGTCTTCAACGACATGAACCTCTCGCCCGACGACAAGCGCGACATCATTTCGGCCTTGCTGTGGATGGAGGACAACGCCGGCGCGGGTGGTCTGACGCTCGGATCCCTCGGCCCCGTGTCCGAGGGACTGTTCATCTGGATCTTCGGAATCGGAGGGCTCGTCGCCCTCACCGTGTGGATCACGGCCAAGTCCAACTGACACAGGCACGTAACCAGAACTTTCGAGCACGAGGAGCAGCATGGCAAACGAGATCGAGGCAGCGGAGCACGATCGGGGGCCCCAACCTCCGTCGGGTCTCGCGGTCGCCGTGAGCGATCCCGTACGCAACCCGGGACTGCCGCCGCACCGCGCGCGTGTGACGGATCAGGACCCGGCGAAGATGCGCCAGGCCGCGCGGACGGTCTACTCGCTCTTTTACCTGTCGATCGCGGGCAGCATCTGGGCCGTTGCGGCATACATGCTCTTCCCGATCGAGGACGGCACTGTCGTTGCGATCCGCAACAACAACCTGTTCATCGGCGTCGGCATCGCGCT
>DMUE01000009.1:4128-4909 GCA_003476465.1 Microbacterium sp.
CGTCACCCTCGGTTCCGCTGTCCATGTGATTCCCGAAACGCTGGCCGGCGTCGGACACGAAGACGGATACCTGGAGGAGAAGGCCAAGGCGATCGTGCTGCTGATGCGTATGGAGCCGGAACTACTGAACGAGACCGAAGAACGCAAGTCTTGGTCGTACGACGGCATCGTCGCCTACTCCAAGGTCTGCACGCACGTCGGTTGCCCGGTCGCCTTGTACGAACAGCAGACCCACCACCTGCTCTGTCCCTGCCACCAATCGCAGTTCGACGTCGCCAACGGCGCCGAAGTGATCTTCGGACCGGCCGCGCGACCCTTGCCGCAGCTGCCGATCACCGTCGACGACGAGGGCTACCTCATCGCGCAGAGCGACTTCCACGAACCTGTCGGCCCGAGCTTCTGGGAGCGCCATTGAGTACCTCATCCGCAACCGAGGCGAAAAAGGCCCCTCTCGGTGGACGATTCGTCGGCGGCGCGGCCAACTACATCGATGAGCGCACGAGCGTTTCCGGACTCGTCAAGGAGCTCGGTCGTAAGATCTTTCCCGACCACTGGTCGTTCATGCTGGGTGAGATCGCGTTGTGGAGTTTCGTCGTCGTCCTGCTCTCAGGCACGTTCCTGACGTTCTTCTTCCAGGCGTCGATGGTCGAGACGCACTACACCGGAGCGTGGCTGCCGATGCGCGGCATTCCGATGTCCGCCGCCATGGAGTCGACCCTGCACATCTCGTTCGACCTGCGAGGCGGGCTCCTGGTCCGGCAGATCCACCACTGGGCGGCCC
>DMUE01000193.1 GCA_003476465.1 Microbacterium sp.
GAGGGGCTGACGAGAATCGAACTCGCATCATCTGTTTGGAAGACAGAGGCTTTACCACTAAGCTACAGCCCCGGATTTCGGCCGACATGCCGAAAACGGGTGATTCAGTTGTTGGTCCATCAGCACGCGGCGAACCACTCCATCCAGAAGTCTACCGAATGCCCGCACACTCTCGAGCCATAGCCGACGCTACGGCGTGCATGGCGGCGCCGGGCGAATGGGAGCGGGAGCAACGCCCAGGCGCGGTCCGGTAGACTCCGGGGGTCGTTTCGTATCCGCGTTCACGCGCGGGTGTACCCCGGGGCGTAGCTCAGCTTGGTAGAGCGCCCGCTTTGGGAGCGGGAGGCCGCAGGTTCAAATCCTGTCGCCCCGACCAGTCTGAGGTGACGTCTCACGACCAGAGGGCTCTCCTGGGTCTGCTTGGGAAACTGAAGCTCACCGATGTCTCGGACGGGATCCACGGCCGCATCAGGACGGCAATGGCCCCTCGTACGCGGCGCGCGCAGCCTCGATGTCGCTCGAGTGCTGCTGGGACCATCGTTGCAGGTCGGCGAAGATCGGCACGAGGCTGATGGCGAGCTCGGTCGCCGCATACTCGACGCGGGGAGGCACCTCGCGAAAGTAGCTTCGCGTGATGAGGCCATCGCGCTCGAGCTGGCGAAGCCGCTGCGAGAGCACCTTCGGCGTGACCTCGGGGATGTGCCGCTTCAGATCGCTGAATCTCAGCGTCCCGTTGTGCAGGAGCGCCCACAGGACCTCGGTCGTCCAGCGGCCGAAGATGACCGACACAGTGGGAGCGATCGGGCACGCTCCGGTGACAGAAGCAGTCTGCTCGGACGCGGCGACGGATGAAGGCATGTACAACAGTATCCTGTTGGTACCTAGTTTCTATATGCTCTTAATATTCGGGTGTCGACTCCATCTCCGAGAGGATCCCCATGCAGCTGAATGACCTGCCCGCACGTCGCGGCGATCGCCCGCGGACCACCAACTCCGCTCCGCATACTCAGCTCAGCCAGAACGCGCCGATCGAGATGCAGGAGCGCCTGCTCGAGCATGCACTCTCCTTGTCGGGAGTTCGCCGGGCCCCGAGTATGGTCTCGGTGCCGGGCGCGGTGGCCTTCTTCCTCGATCGGCCCGACAACGAACCCGCGCTGCCCGACATCTTCAGAGGCGAATGGGGACACATCCACCCGGCCGACGACGGCAGCCTTCATCTGAACCTGCCTACCCGCGTCGCCGACAAGCTGATCGAGCTCGGCTGGGGCGAGTACCACTACGTCGTGACGGAGGGATTGATCCCCCCGATCGTGATCATGCTCTACGGTCCCCGAGACGAGGCCGAGCTCGCGGTGGCATGCGCGGTGGTGGAGACGGCCTACGTCGCAGCGGGTGGGGCCACCCAGACAGACGATGGCCGGATGCTCGCTGCTCTGCACCGCGAGACACCGTCCGAATCCGTGGGCAGGGCAGCCTCCTCGTCGGGATGAGCCANNGCCTGATCACGCTCATCGTGGTGATCCGGGTTCGCCTCGCCGAGCGCCGCGCCGGGCGCTTGTACGAACCGGTAACCCACCTCCGTCCACCGCGGGCGAGCGCGGATGATCCGATAGACTCAATGGTCGGCCGTCGCCGTGATCCCTGCTCACGCAAGGAAACCCAAGACATTCCGGGGCTGCCGGGGCCACCCGGCTGATGACTCGGTGGCTTCGGGGGGCGCAGGTTCACATCCTGTCGCCCCGACGGACGATCCACACAGACCCTGACCCGCAGCGCATTCGCGCGTGCGATCAATCACGAGGAGAACAACCAGCATGGTGAATAGCACCGTCGAGCAGCTCGGCCCCACGCGCGTGAAGCTGCACATCGCGGTCACGCCCGAGGAGCTGAAGCCCAGCATCTCGCACGCCTACGAGCACATCGCCCAGGACATCCAGGTACCCGGCTTCCGCAAGGGCAAGGTTCCCGCCCCGATCATCGATCAGCGCATCGGCCGCGGTGCGGTCATCGAGCACGCCGTCAACGAAGCGCTCGACCGCTTCTTCCGGGAGGCCGTGACGGAGAACAACGTGCGTGTCGTGGGGCGCCCCTCCGCGGACATCGTCGAGTGGCCGAGCGAAAAGGACTTCTCGGGAGACCTCAAAGTCGAGGTCGAGGTGGACGTCCGCCCCGAGGTCACCCTGCCTCCGCTCGAGGACATCACGCTCACCGTCGACGCCGTCGAGGTGGACGAATCCGCGATCGACGAAGAGCTCGACCGCCTGCGCGGCCGCTTCGGCACGCTCATCACTGTCGACCGGCCCGCCAAGACCGGTGACTTCGTGGAGCTCGACATGGTCGCCACGATCGACGGCGTCGAGATCGACCGCGCCGGGGGCGTGTCGTACGAGGTCGGCTCGGGCGAACTGCTCGAGGGGATCGACGAGGCCATCGACTCGCTCACCGCAGGAGAAGAGACCACCTTCCGCTCGAAGCTCGTCGGCGGTGACCACGCCGGTGAAGAGGCCGAGGTCGTCGTCTCCGTCACCGCTGTGAAGGAGCGCGAGCTGCCCGAGGCCGACGACGACTTCGCCCAGATCGCGAGTGAGTTCGACACCATCGCCGAGCTCCGCGAGAGCCTGGGCGAGCACGTCGGCCAGCAGTCGGCCTTCACGCAGGGCTCGGCGGCACGGGACAAGCTGCTCGAGACCCTGCTCGAGCAGCTCGACATCCCGGTTCCCGCCCAACTCGTGGAGGACGAGGTGCACACGCATCTCGAGGGCGAAGGCCGCCTCGAGGACGACGCGCACCGCGCCGAGGTCACCGAGGCGAGCGAGAAGCAGTTCCGCACGCAGGTCGTGCTCGACAAGTTGGCCGAGGACGCCGACGTGCAGGTGTCGCAGGAAGAGCTGAGCCAGTACATCATCCAGTCCGCCGCGCAGTACGGCATGGCCCCGCAAGAGTTCATGCAGGCGCTGCAGCAGGGCAACCAGCTGCCGGCCCTCGTCGGTGAGGTCGCGCGCAACAAGGCGCTCGCGATCGCGCTCGGCAGGGTCACCGTCGTCGACACGAACGGCAAGCCCGTCGATCTTTCGGGCTTCGTCGCGGTCGACGACGAGGAGCCGGACGAAGACGAGTTCGAGNNCGCCCGGCCGCGCACGCAGGAGCGCTCCGCGGCATCCGATCTGCCCAGGGCGAACACGGGCGAGGGCGCCGATCCGCGCCGGTAGATTCGTCGCAGACGTACAACGAATGGGAGCAACGATGGCCGAACCATTGATGGCAACGAGTGTCTTCGACAGGCTGCTGAAGGACCGCATCATCTGGCTGGGATCCGAGGTGCGCGACGAGAACGCCAACGAGATCTGCGCCAAGATCCTGCTGCTCGCCGCGGAGGACCCCGATAAGGACATCTTCCTCTACGTCAACTCNNGGCACCTCGAGCGACATCCAGACTCAGGCCCAGCTCATCGTGTCGATGAAGAACCGTCTGGCCGAGATCACCGCTGCGCAGACGGGCAAGTCCGTCGAGCAGATCAACGAAGATGGTGACCGCGACCATTGGTTCAGCGCCGATGAGGCTCTCGAGTACGGTTTCGTCGATCACATCCGCGCGCACCTTTCCGACGTCACCGGTGGCGGCGGGACGGCTAACTGAAGGTTCGAAGGACAGACAAGGACGCATGAATATGGACATCCCCACCTTCGGCTCGGCCGCGGCATCCGGTCTCGCGTACCGCGGACTCCCGGCCCCTGGATCGCGCTACATCCTTCCCCAGTTCGAGGAGCGCACTGCCTACGGCTACAAGCGCCAGGACCCGTACAACAAGCTGTTCGAGGACCGCGTCATCTTCCTGGGTGTCCAGGTCGACGACGCTTCCGCGGATGACGTCATGGCCCAGCTTCTGGTTCTGGAGAGCCAGGACCCGGACCGNNGCCGCCTCGGCTGCGGCCGTTTTGCTCGCGGCCGGTGCCCCCGGCAAGCGTCTCGCACTGCCGAACGCCCGCATCCTGATCCACCAGCCCGCCATGGGCGAGGCCGGTCACGGGCAGGCGTCCGACATCGAGATCCAGGCCGCCGAGATCCTGCGCATGCGCACCTGGCTCGAAGACACCCTGGCCAAGCACAGCCACAAGACCCGTGAAGAGGTCAACCGCGACATCGATCGCGACAAGATCCTGAGCGGTCAGGATGCCGTCGCGTACGGACTCGTCGACCAGGTTCTGACGAGCCGCAAGCGCATTCCCACGGCACTCACCAAGTAGTCCTCCCCGTCGTCTCGGCCCGGCACCGACGTCCAATACGACCGGATGCCGGGGCGAGACGTTAGGCTCGAACCACTGTCCCACCCGGTTGCCCGGGCATGCATGAGGAGGAGCCCGATGGCCCGCATCGGCGAAAGCGCAGATCTGTTCAAGTGCTCCTTCTGCGGCAAGAGCCAGAAGCAGGTCGTGCAGTTGATCGCCGGTCCGGGCGTCTACATCTGCGACGAGTGCGTCGAGCTGTGCAACGAGATCATAGAAGAGCGGATGGCCGAGACCGGCTCCGGCGTCGTTTCCGATTTCGATCTGCCCAAGCCGCGCGAGATCTTCTCCTTCCTCGAGGAGTACGTCGTCGGGCAGCAGGACGCAAAGCGGGCCCTGTCCGTCGCCGTGTACAACCACTACAAGCGCGTCCGCGCACATGGCACGATCCAGTCCGCGGAGCAGCGTGCGGAAGAGATCGAGATCGCCAAGAGCAACATCCTGCTCCTGGGTCCGACCGGCTGTGGAAAGACCTATCTCGCGCAGACTCTCGCCAAGCGCCTGAACGTCCCGTTCGCCGTTGCGGACGCCACGGCACTCACCGAGGCCGGATACGTCGGCGAAGACGTCGAGAACATCCTCCTCAAGCTTCTGCAGGCAGCCGACTTCGACACGAAGCGCGCCGAGACCGGCATCATCTACATCGACGAAGTCGACAAGATCGCCCGCAAGGCCGAGAACCCCTCCATCACCCGGGATGTCTCGGGTGAGGGCGTTCAGCAGGCCCTCCTGAAGATCCTGGAAGGCACGGTGGCATCCGTTCCGCCGCAGGGCGGACGCAAGCACCCGCACCAGGAGTTCATCCAGATCGACACCACCAACGTGCTGTTCATCGTCGCAGGCGCGTTCGCCGGTCTCGAAGACATCATCTCGTCCCGAGTGGGTCGACACGGCGTCGGCTTCGGGGCACGTCTGCACGAGAAGGACGACGAGCAGAATCTCTTCAGCGAGGTCCTTCCCGAAGACCTCCATAAGTTCGGCCTCATCCCTGAGTTCATCGGTCGTCTGCCCGTCGTGGCATCCGTCTCGCAGCTCGATCGCGAGGCGCTCATCGAGATCCTCACGGGACCGCGCAACGCGCTCGTCAAGCAGTATCAGCGCATGTTCGAGCTCGACGGCGTCGAGCTGGAGTTCGAGCGCGACGCCCTCCACGCGATCGCAGAACTCGCGGTCGGTCGCAAGACCGGTGCTCGGGGGCTCCGGGCGATCCTCGAGGACGTGCTCGGACCGATCATGTTCGACATCCCGTCGACCGAGAACGTTTCGAAGGTCATCGTCACCCGTGCTTCCGTGGACGACGGTGCCGCGCCGACCCTCGTGATGAGCCGGGCGAAGAAGAGCGCCTGAGTCGCCGGGTTTCGTCTCAGGACGCTCGCTCACCGGGCGGGACCGGTGGGCGAGGCCCCGGTATCGAGACGACATGACGGTCGCCGGGTTCGCCTCCTACGCGTCGAGTCCGCGCCGTGCCAGCAACGGCTGGATGTCGGGGTCCCGGCCGCGGAAGTCGCGGTAGGCCTCGAGCGGATCCTTCGACCCCCCGACCCCCAGCAGGCGCTGGCGGAATCGGTCGCCGTTGTCGCGGCGCAGCCCACCGTGCGTCCGGAACCACTGCACCGCGTCCGCGTCGAGCACTTCGCTCCAGATGTAGGAGTAGTAGCCGGCGCTGTACCCGCCCGAGAAGACGTGCGCGAAGTAGCTCGAGGCGTAGCGCGGCGGCACCGCGGGCACGTCGAGCCCGATGTTGGTCAGCGCCTCACGCTCGAAGTCCGACACGGAGGTCACGGACGCCGCAGCCGATTCGGACAGCGAGTGCCAGGCCTGATCGAGCCAGGAGGCCGCGAGGTACTCGCTCGTCGCGAAACCCTGGTTGAACGTCTCCGTCGAACGCAGCCGCTCGACGATGTCGTCGGGCAGCGGCTCGCCCGTCTCCACATGCCGGGCGTAGTTGCGAAGTACCTCGGGCCACAGGATCCACATCTCGTTGACCTGGCTCGGGAACTCGACGAAGTCGCGGTGCACGTTGGTGCCGGCGAAGTGCGGATATGCGACGGTCGCAAAGAGGCCGTGCAGCGCGTGTCCGAACTCGTGGAACAGCGTCGTCACCTCGTCGAGCGTCAAGAGCGTGGGGAGCCCCGCGCCCGGCTTCGGCACATTGAGGTTGTTCACGACGACGGCTTTCGTGCCCCGCAGCGTCGACTGCGAGACGATGGAGTTCATCCATGCGCCGCCACGCTTCGCGTCGCGGGTGTAGAGATCGAGCACGAACAGGCCGACGGGGGAGTCATCCGCGTTGAAAACTTCGAAGACACGGGCCTCGGGATGGTATGCGGGCAGGTCCGTGCGCTCGATGAACCGCACGCCGTAGAGCTGCTCAGCGGCATAGAAGACGCCGTCCTGAAGCACGCGTTCGGCCTCGAACCAGGGCCGTAGCGCCGCGGTGTCGATGTCGAAGCTCGCGGTCCGCACCTTTTCGGTGTAGAAGGCCCAGTCGTGGGCCTCGATGGTGAAGGGTTCGGGTTCGACATCCACCAGCAGCTGTAGTTCGGCGCGCTCGCGCTCGGCATTGCGCGCGGCGGGGACGGCCAGCCGACGCAGCAGCTCGTGCACGGCCTCGGGTGACCCGGCGGTCTCGTCGGCTGTCGCGTACGCGGCGTGGGATTCGTAACCGAGCAGAGCCGCGCGCTCGGCCCGCAGGCGCACGATCTCCACCAGCACCGCGCCGTTGTCGTGAGCGTTGCCGCGGTTTCCGCGCGAACGAGAGGCGTGCATGATCCGCCGGCGGCTCTCCCGGTTGGTGAGGACGGAGAGGTACGGATGCCCCGTGAACAGCGTCAGCGTGATCGCATAGGCTCCCTCGTGTCCGCGGTCCGCCGCGGCGTGCGCTGCGGCCGACATCTCACTCTCGGTGAGCCCGGCGAGATCCGCCGGATCTTCGAAGATGACCGCGAGGTCGTTCGTGTCGGCCAGCAGGTTCTTCTCGAACGTCGTGGTCAGCACAGAAATCCGTTGGTTGAGNNCGATGGTGCCGCTCGACGAGGAATTTCTGCTCGGCGTCCAGGTCCAGGTCGGTGATCTGCTCGAAGATCGCCGTGATCCGCTGGAACAGGTCGCGGTTCAACTGGATCGCGTCCTGGTGCGCTGTCATCAGGGGAGCGAGGGTTTCCTCGATCTCCTGGATCTCGGGCGTCGCATCCGCCGACGAGACGGTGTAGAAGGTGCGCGCGACGCGGCTGAGGAGTTCACCGCTGCGCTCGAGGGCGATGAGCGTGTTGTCGAACGTCGGCGCCGCGGCATCCGCGATGATGTCGTTGATTTCGGCGCGCTGCTGCTCGAATCCCTGCTCGAATGCCGGCAGGTAGTGCTC
>DMUE01000084.1:0-1085 GCA_003476465.1 Microbacterium sp.
CCCGCGGATCCGATCGGGAATGCGCGCTACTTCAGGAAATCGGGGATATCGAGGTCGTCGTCGCCGAAGGCGGAATCGAACCCGGCCGCCTCGGGCACGATCGGCGCTGCCGCGGAACCGACCGAGACCGACTCGCGCACGGGTGGCTTGACCTCGGCCGCCTCGTCGGCGGTTGCGACCGGAAGGGCCGGCGCCTGGCGCTGCGTCACGACGGGCTCACTGCGCTGCAGCGGTTCCCCACCGTCGAAGCCGGCGGCGATGACCGTGACGCGCACCTCGTCGCCCAACGTGTCGTCGATAACCGTTCCGAAGATGATGTTGGCCTCGGGGTGTGCGGCCTCCTTCACCAGCTGGGCGGCATCGTTGATCTCGAAGATACCCAGGTTGGAGCCGCCCTGGATCGACAGCAGCACACCGTGCGCGCCCTCGATCGAGGCCTCGAGGAGGGGAGATTCGACGGCCAGTTCAGCGGCCTTGATGGCGCGATCCGCGCCGCGGGCGGATCCGATGCCCATAAGGGCCGACCCCGCGCCCTGCATGACCGATTTGACGTCCGCGAAGTCGAGGTTGATCAGACCCGGCGTGGTGATGAGATCGGTGATGCCCTGAACACCGGCGAGCAGCACCTGGTCGGCCGTGGCGAATGCCTCGATCATCGAGATGCCGCGATCGCTGATCTCGAGCAGGCGGTCGTTCGGAACGACGATGAGGGTGTCGACCTCTTCTTTCAGACGCGCGACACCGGTATCTGCCTGCGTCTGGCGACGACGGCCTTCGAAGGAGAAGGGCCTGGTCACCACGCCGATGGTCAGCGCGCCGATCGACTTGGCGATCTTCGCCACAACGGGCGCGCCACCGGTGCCGGTACCACCACCCTCGCCTGCCGTCACGAACACCATGTCGGCGCCGCGGAGCGCTTCTTCGATCTCTTCGGCGTGATCCTCGGCGGCGCGGCGGCCGACCTCGGGATCGGCCCCGGCCCCTAGGCCACGGGTGATCTCACGACCGACATCGAGCTTGACGTCGGCGTCGCTCATCAGGAGCGCCTGCGCATCGGTGTTGATCGCGATGAACTCCACGCCGCG
>DMUE01000084.1:1110-2529 GCA_003476465.1 Microbacterium sp.
ATCCGCCCCACCGGACCACTCCCCTGGCACGCCACCGGACCGCTCCCCTGGCAGTAGATGCGACGGCGAGCACGCTGCATCCGCATCTACTGCCAGGCGAGCCGTTCCGGAAGTGGGCGCGGCGCGGGGCGGGCGTCAGCGTACGACGACGGAGGCGGGTGACGAGACGTCGTACACCGACTTGCCGGGCTGCGCGGCCATGGCACTGCCGAGCGTGAGTGCCTTGAGCGGAGTTTCATCGACGCCACCCCAGACCACCTGCGCCCCGCTCGCGAGAGTCAGGGTGACATCGTCGCGCGTCGTCGCCACGATCCGCGTCACCTGGCTCGCGATCTCGGCGGGCAGCGCGCGCATCACCAGTCCAGCCGACTCGAAAGCGCCGGATGTCGTGCCGCCCGCTATCTGGAGTACCGGTCGCCCCTCGGGCGTGGTCGGGCTGGTCTCCAGCGCCACGCCCGCCGCGTCCACCAGCGTCCAACCCGCGTCGGTCTGGATGACCCCGATCGGCGTGCGCTCGATTATCCGCACGATGAGGTCATGGGGCGGCCGGGCCTCGAGCGTGTACGACTCCACGAGCGGAAACGCCACCAGCGCCGCCTTTACCGCACTCGCATCGACGAGGGGCAACGGGGTGCCGAGCTGACCCGCCAGGGCGGCCTCCACCGTCTCCGCCGGCAGCGTGGACGTGCCGAGCACCTCGACTCGCTCCACCGCGAAAAGCGGGCTGTAGGCGGCGCCGACGCTTCCCACGATCAGCAGCACCACGGCCGAAGCACCCACCAGCCAGGCCGTCCGGCGGCGCCGACTGCGCACGGTGAAGCGCCGCACCTCGCGCCGCAGGGCACGACGTCGCGCGCGCGTCGCGCGCCAGACATCCCGGATGCCCGTGCGGTGCGTGTCAGCCGCTGGCCGGTCGGATGCCGGGCCTGCGGCGGCGTCGGGCGCCGGCCGGTGCGAGTCGGAATCGGGAAGAGGCGACGCGGCCGCCCCACCCGTAGCATCCCCCGACTCCGGCGACGTGAGCGGCAGGGACGGGTCGTCCCATGAACGGGATCGCGTTAGCGCAGCGGCATCCCTCTCCGTCTGGGAGGCGGGAAGCGGCGGGGGCCGACGCATGCGTCAGTCCGCGACTCCCGCGGGTGCGGCCTGCGCGAGAGCGCCCAGCACCTGCGGAATGATCAGGTAGACGTTGCCGCATCCCAGAGTGATCACGTAATCACCGTCGCGGGCGACGCTCGCGGTGTACTCCGCAGCCTGCTGCCAGTCGGCGATGTATGCGACATCCGCGGCATCGGCGAAGGCGTTGCTGACGAGCTCCCCCGTGACACCCGGCACCGGGTCCTCGCGCGCTCCATACACGTCGAGCACGACGGTGTGGTCTGCGTGACGCTCGAGCACCTCGGCGAACTCGCGGTACAT
>DMUE01000137.1:0-1974 GCA_003476465.1 Microbacterium sp.
CCCCCCGCCCCATCCCGCCCGCCCCTCGCCTGGAGGTTCCGTGCCCGCAGCCCTGCCCGAGCTCTGGTCCTACGACGCTGTGCTCTTCGACCTCGACGGCGTCCTGACGCCGACCGCCGAGGTCCACATGCACGCCTGGCGGTCGATGTTCGAAGAGCTCTTCGCGCAATGGGGGATAACGCCTCCGTACACCGAACGCGACTACTTCGAATATCTCGACGGCAAGAAGCGGTACGACGGTGTCGCGAGCCTGCTGCGCAGCCGGGATGTCGAGGTGCCCTGGGGCGACCCGTCCGACCCGCCGACGGTGAACACTGTGTGCGGTATCGGTAACCGCAAGAACGCCGTCTTCTCCGGCGTGCTGCGCGCCGAGGGCATCGCGCCCTATCCAGGATCGGTTCGCCTGCTCGACGCCCTGCAAGCCGCGGGAACCCCGGTCGCGGTCGTGTCGAGTTCGAAGAACGCGACCGAGGTCCTGCAGGTCGCCGGCCTCACCGACCGCTTCCCCATCGTCATGGACGGGGTCATCGCCGAGCGCGACAACCTCTCGTCCAAACCTGCCCCCGACGTCTTCCTCGAGGCGGCCCGGCTCGTCGGCGTCGAGCCCGCCCGTGCCGTTGCCGTTGAGGACGCGATCTCGGGTGTGGCTTCGGCAGCAGCCGGCGGATTCGGCCTCGTCATCGGGGTGGACCGCGGTGTCGGCGCCGACGAGTTGCTGAAGGCGGGCGCCCACCTCGTGGTGACCGACCTCGGCGAACTCGTCCCCTGAACCGCGACATCCTGCAATCGCGCTCTGCCGTCCTGAACCCCGCTGAAACCACGCCTTAAGGAGCGCCCGCCGTCATGATCGATCGTGACCGGTTCCCCATCGACCCGTGGCGTCTGGTCGAGACGTCGTATTCCGAAGAGGACACGGGCGTCACAGAAACACTTTTCGCCGTCGGGAACGGGTACCTCGGCCTGCGCGGCAACCAGCCCGAGGGCCGCCGCGCCTACGAGCACGGCACGTTCATCAACGGCCTGCACGAGACGTGGCCGATCCGGCACGCCGAGCAGGCGTATGGATTCGCCGAGGTGGGTCAGACGATCGTCAACGCCCCCGACGCCAAGGTGATGCGTGTCTACATCGACGACGAGCCGCTTTCGCTCGACGTCGCGGACGTGCGCGAATACGAGCGCTCGCTCGACTTCCGGGATGCCGTTCTGCGTCGCCACGTCACGTGGTGCACACCCTCGGGAAAGCTCGTACGGGTCGACTTCGATCGCCTGGTCTCGTTCGATGAGAAGCACCTCGCGGTGATGCGGCTCACCGTCACCGTCCTCAACGCCGACGCACCCGTCACCGTCTCGTGTCAGCTCATCAACCGTCAAGACGGCGAGGACGTCTACGGGGGTTCGTTGAAGCGGGCCAAAGCGGCGGGATTCGATCCCCGCAAGGTGGAGCGCATCGCCGCCGACCGCGTGTTGCTGCCGCAGGAGTACTGGCAGGAGGGCGGGCGTTCGACTCTGAGCTACCAGGTGAACGAGTCGGGCATGACCGTAGCGGTCGGCGCCGACCACCTCATCGACACCGAGAACGAGTACGTCGAGCGCACCCTCATCGAACCCGACATCGCCAAGAACGTCTTCCGGGTTCAGGCGAAGCAGGGGGTACCCATCACGGTGACCAAGCTCGTCTCGTACCACTCCTCGCGCGGTGTCCCCGCCCGGGAGCTCGTCGACCGATGCCGGCGCACGCTCGATCGGGCCGCGACGGAACGCGTGGAGACGATCTACGAGCGGCAACGCGAGTGGATGGATGCCTTCTGGCGCCGCTCCGACGTGCGCATCGGCGGACGCGACGGCCTTCAGCAGGCCACGCGCTGGTGTCTGTTCCAGCTTGCCCAGGCCGCCGCTCGAGCGGACGGCCAGGGCGTGCCCGCGAAGGGCGTGACGGGGTCGGGATACAGTGGCCACTACTTCTGGGACACCGAG
>DMUE01000137.1:2050-2301 GCA_003476465.1 Microbacterium sp.
TACGCACTTGCGAAGTACGTCCGCGGCACCGGTGACGTCGACTTCCTCTACCGCGAGGGCATCGACATCGCCGTAGAGACGGCTCGGCTCTGGACGACTCTCGGCTTCTGGCGCGAGGGCGAGGGCGATCCGATGTTCCACATCCACGGGGTCACGGGCCCCGACGAGTACACGACCGTCGTCAACGACAACCTCTTCACCAACGTGATGGCGCGCTTCAACCTCCGTTTCGCCGCGCGCACCGTGCGCGA
>DMUE01000137.1:2322-3807 GCA_003476465.1 Microbacterium sp.
ACACCCCTGAGGACCGCCGCCCCCTGCTGCTGCACTTCCACCCACTCGTCATCTACCGCTTCCAGGTGCTGAAGCAGGCGGATGTCGTGCTGGCGCTGTTCCTGCAGGGCAACCACTTCTCCGCCGAGGAGAAGCTGGCCGACTTCCAGTACTACGACCCCCTGACCACCGGCGATTCGACGCTTTCGGCGGTCGTGCAGGCGATCCTTGCGGCCGAGGTCGGATACCAGGACCTGGCCCTGGAGTACTTCAAGCAGTCGCTTTTCGTCGATCTCGGCGACCTGCACCACAATGCCTCGGACGGCGTGCATGTGGCCTCGGCGGGTGGGGTGTGGACGGCGCTCGTCTGCGGTTTCGGCGGCATGCGCGACCACTACGGCCAGCTGTCCTTCGACCCGCGCCTGCCGGAGTCGTGGCCTGAGCTGTCGTACACCTTGAGGTGGCACGACTGCCACCTCGCCGTGACGCTGACCCGAGACTCGATCACCCTCCGGCTCGAGGAGGGTGAGGGCGCGCCGGTGGCCTTCTCGGTGCGCGGCCGCGAACATGTCGTGGCACCGGGGGAGCAGGTCTGCGTGGAGCTGGCCGATCAGGGGCCCGTGCGCCGGGGGCGCCCCACGATCGAGCAGTTCGAGGACATCAGGCGCGAGGACGGCACGCTGCTCTCGGCGTCCGTTCCGACGGTCACCACGGTGATCCCGCCGCTCACCGGGCCGGTTCCGATCGGTCGTCCGGGCGGGCGCGAGTACGGCGACGACTCGGTTGTCGGCCTCGACTCCTGATCCCCGGCTGCGCTCCAGCGAGATCTGCGACCGTCTGGATGTCGTTGCCACGCCGTAGGCTGGGGGGCGTGACCGCCGCCCTCTATCGCCGCTATCGCCCCGAGACCTTCGGGCAGATGATCGGTCAGACGCAGGTCACCGATCCGCTGATGACAGCGCTCCGTAACGACCGCGTCGGCCACGCCTATCTGTTCTCGGGACCGCGCGGGTGTGGCAAGACGACGTCGGCGCGCGTGCTGGCTCGCTGTCTGAACTGTGCCGAGGGGCCCACCGACACCCCGTGCGGTACGTGCCCGAGTTGCATCGAGCTCTCGCGGGCGGGCGGGGGATCGCTCGATGTCGTCGAGATCGACGCCGCCTCGCACAACGGTGTGGACGACGCACGCGACCTGCGCGAGCGAGCGATCTTCGCACCGGCCCGCGACCGTTTCAAGATCTTCATCCTCGACGAGGCCCACATGGTGACCCAGCAGGGCTTCAACGCCCTGCTGAAACTGGTGGAAGAGCCACCCGATCATGTCAAGTTCATTTTCGCGACGACCGAGCCCGACAAGGTTCTCGGCACGATCCGCTCCCGCACCCACCACTACCCGTTCCGCCTCGTGCCGCCGGGTCCGATGCTGGAGTACGTCCAGGAGCTCGCGTCGCAGGAGGGCGTGCAGGTCGAACCGGGTGTTCTGCCGCTTGTCGTCCGCGCCGGTGG
>DMUE01000253.1 GCA_003476465.1 Microbacterium sp.
GGCTGGCGGACGCGCACCCGTTCAGTCGCGCGACACGAAGCCCTGATCGAGGATCCGCGCGACGACCCGCTCGGCGGCGTGCCCGTCCTGCCTCGCGGTGAACTTCCTCCGCCAGCTCCGGTAACGCTCGTCGTACCGTTCGAGGGTCGTCGGGTCCTCGATCGCATCGACGAGCTCATCGAATGTGCGAACCACCGGGCCCGGCGCGTGGGATTCGAGGTCGAAATAGAACCCTCGCAACTCACCGCGGTAGTGCTCGAGATCGGGCGTGAAGAGGTACAGCGGTTTGCCGGTCACCGCGAAGTCGAACATCACTGAGGAGTAGTCCGTGATCAGGCCGTCGGCCGCGAGCAGGAGGCGCGAGACATCCGGGTAGCCGGTGACATCGATCACGCGCTTTCCCTCCGCATCACGTCCAGCCGGCAAGGTACGCGAGTGCCCGCGCACCAGCACGACGGCGCCGGTTCGGAGCGCGAGCTCGGCCGGGTCGAGGAAGTCGACCATCTGTTCGCGATCGTCGCGCCAGGTCGGCGCATACAGAAGCACGTGCTCCCCCTCGGCGAGACCCAGCTGCCGGCGGATCTCGGCGCCGTCGCCGGTCGCGAGGACATCGTTGCGCGGATACCCCTCCACCCACACCGGACGCGAGAGGAACGCGTAAGCCCGCCGCAGGATCCGCTCTCCATAGGGGCTCGGCGCCAACAGAACGTCCCACCGGCGCGACTCCCGCACGACCGCCACCATGCGGCGCGGATCACACCCCGGCCGGTGCAGGGCGAGCCGTTTGAAGGGCGTGCCGTGCCAGGTCTGAAGCACGCGCTGGCCGGGGCGGCGCGAGAAGGTGCGGCGCAGCCAGTCGTTGACGACCAGAAGTCGCGACACCCCCCGCGCGCGCCACCACTGAGGGCTGCCCTCCACCACCGGCACCGCGCCGTCCGGAACGGCGACAGACAGATCGACGACGCTCCAATACCGCGTGACTGCGGGAGCCACCCGCGCGAGTTCACGATCTATGGCGAGGGGGTTGCAGCTGGCGGAGCGTCCGTAGAAGCTCTCGAAGAAGACGGCGTTCTCGAGCGGGGCATTCCCAGCCGTGTAGCGACGCTCGAGCGCCGCCTGCCCCGCGCCGGAATCATAGGCGGGATCGGTCGGCGGCCCGATCGTCAGCACGGCCTGGTCTCCGTCGAGCGTGGCGCGCAGGCCGTCCAGGATGGTGAGGGAGAGCGAATCGGACGTGAGCGGCTGTCCCGGCACGGTCGCATCGTCCCCTGCGGGGCGCCACCGCAGAGCGTATTCGCCGCTGGGGAGCGGGAGTTCGTCACCACCCCAGCGCGCTGCCGACAACGGCACCCGCGCCTTCCACGTGTTCCCGCCCTCCGTCACGGCGGCGGACACCCGCGCTCGTGGCCCGTCGAGCCAGACCGCGGGCGGACGAGGCCCGCTGCCCTGCAGGAGCAGGACGTCGCCGCCGGGGTGAGCCTGCCCCCCACTCACGAAAGATGCGGATGTCATGCGACGCTCTCCCCCTGCTCGGCGCTCCCGCGTAGCCGGGCCCCCTTCAGGATCGCACGGTACACCCGCAGGGTGTTCCGGCCGTCTCGATACGCGTGCACGCGTCTGCTGAGCTCCTCCGACCGCGCTATCCGCTCGGCGCGGATCGCCGGATCGGCGAGCAGGCCGTCCAGCTGTACCGTCGCCTCGTCCCAGGACGATGCCGGATCCGCACCCGCGACGTCCTGATAGCGCCCGTAGAATCCGCGGCGATCGGCGTACGCTTCGATGTCCGGCGCGAGGAAGAGCACGGGAAGGGGCACAAGCGCCGCGTCGAACGCCATCGACGAATAATCCGTTATCAGAGCCGTCAGCACCGGAAGGACGGCAGTGGCGTCCCGGACGAGCGCGCTGCCGAGCGGACGCACGCGGTCGGTCGCGAACGGCGGATCGTACTCCCCCGCGCCGAGCGGATGCGAACGGATGAGCAGAACGGCATCCTGTGCCTCGAGAAGATCGATCAGGGCGCGCCACTGAGCGGGAGTCGGCACCGCCGGGTCCGGCTCACCATCGCGCCATGTGGGTGCATAGAGCACGAGGCGGGCATCGGCGTCGATGCCCGCCCGTTCCAGGATGGCCCGGGCGTGCTCCCGACGCGCCTGCGGCGTCCCGGACGAGAGCACGTCGACGCGCGGTTCTCCCGTCACGGGCACGCGCGCGTCGGGCAGCCCGAAGGCGGACTCGAGGCGTCCTCGAACGAGCGCCGACGCGGCCGGAAGCACGTCTATCCGGCGTGCGGCGCCGCGATACATCGTGGCGATCAGGCGGCGCAGGAGCACGGAACCCGGGAGAACCGAGGTGCGGAGGGTTTCGGCGGAGTCCAGCCCGATGCGCTTGAGCGGAATGCCGTGCCAGAGCTGCACGACGAAAGCGCCCGAAACCGCGTACCGGTTGACGTCGCCGAAGCCGTGCGTCACGACGACCACTCGCGCACGGGCTGTCCGCCAGAAGCCCCGCAGAGACGTCTTCGGCACGCTCGGGATGCCGAGCGCCGCAGCATCCGCCGCCTCCCGTGCCGAGCCCGACAGCCAGACCGCGGGATGATCGTCCGCCGCGACCCGCTGCCAGAGGGCGAGGGCGCCGTCGCCGACACCCGCGCCGCAGCCGAAGACCCATTCGTTCGCCGTGCGAGGGATCAGCACAGTGGCGAGACGGCCGACGGCGTAGAGGGGAATGCGNNGGGGGTCAGTCGAGCGATCCGAGCGTGACGTCGACGCTGTGCGTCTTGCCGTCGCGGACGAAGGTCACGGATGCTTCGCTTCCGGCGGCCGCTGCTCGCACCTGCGCGGTCAGATCGACCGAGTCGGTGACGGGCACGTCGTTGAACGCGACGACGATGTCGCCCTTCTGCAGGCCGGCCGCCTCGGCGGCACCGCCGCCCGTGACCTCCTCGATGTATGCGCCGGAGATCTCGGCCTTTTCGACCGAGCTCGCGGGAAGCACCTGAGCGCCGAGCAGGCCGTGGGTCGCTTCCCCGTCCGCGATGATCTCTTCGGTCACGCGCTCCACGATGTTGGAGGGGATCGAGAAGCCCACCCCGATGGAACCCGATGTGCCGGACGACGATCCGGCGCTCGCGATCGCCACGTTTATGCCGATCAGTTCACCCTCGTCATCGACCAGGGCGCCGCCGGAGTTGCCGGGGTTGATCGCTGC
>DMUE01000247.1:0-3876 GCA_003476465.1 Microbacterium sp.
GGCCGATCCTCAGGCTGAATCGGCCTCCGCGTGCTCGGCGGCCAGTTCGAGGTACACCTCGGCGTTCCGCCGCAACCCCGCGCGTTCCTCGTCTGACAAAGCCCGCCGCACCTTGGCCGGCACGCCCGCGACGAGCGAGCCATCCGGAACCTGCGTGCCCTCCAGCACGACCGCACCGCCCGCCACGAGACATCCGGCCCCGATCACCGCACCCGACAGCACGACACTGCCCATGCCGATGAGCGAGCCATCGCCGACTGTGCAGCCGTGCACGACGGCGTTGTGACCGACCGAGACATCACGGCCGATCACGACGGGGTGGCCACGGCCGACGTGTACCGAGACGTTGTCCTGGATGTTGCTGCCCACTCCGATCGTGATCGAGTCGCGATCACCGCGCAGAACCGCGTTGTACCAGACATTCGCGCCCTCCTCGAGGCGCACGGCTCCGACGACGCGGGCGCCCGCCGCGACGAAAGCGGTCTGAGAGACAGCGGGGGCGGACCCGCCGACGGACAGGACGGATGCCTCGGGCGAAACGGTCATGGAGCCCACCCTACGACCCCCACCGTTCGAGCCCGCCCTACGACCCGCCCAGCGACCCCGCCCTACGACCCGGGCACACCGACCGCCATCGCATCGCGCAAACCCGCCGTGTATTGCGGCGCGAGGGAGTCGAGGAACGACACGGTCAGGTGGTCTTCGTCGCGGTAGACGTTCGCCCCGCCGACGACCGGAAAGCACGTCGTGTCGTCGCAGAAGACATCCGTGAAGTCGAGCAGCGTCACGCCCGGCGTGCCCTCGGCCGCGTCCTTCAGCGGATCGTCCGCCGTCAGCAGCTCGTCGCGCGCGCCGTCACAGTTCCCCACGCCTCGGGTGCGCAGACACTTGTTCGGATCGTTCTCCCAGACCGGGTTGTCGACGACGGTGACAACGGGGATGCCGCGGTCCAGCATCCCGCTCCACGCTTCCCGATATCCGGCGACGGCGGCGTCGTGGGCACTGTCGTACCCGGCCGACGAGTATGGTGTGGTCGACAGCGCCGACGTGAAGACGACGTCGAAATCCCCGTCTTCGAGCTCGCGCACCGCCTTCTCGCGCCACTGCGCGCAGGCCTCACCGAACGCGCCCGCGGTCGAAAGGGGCGTGGTGCTCCAGGGACACGCGCCCTTGAAGAGGGTCGTGAGGTGCCAGCCGTTCTCGGCCGCAATGCGCTCGAACGTGGACAACAGCTGGAAACCGTGGCTGTCACCGATCAGCGCAACACGAGGCGCATCCGGGGCATCCGATCCGAACTCGCAGGTCACCGCGCGAGAGTCGTTGAGCTGCACGAAGCACTGCTCGTCGGCCGGCATGTCGGCTGCGGCAAAACCGGGTGCGGGAAGAACCTGGTCGCCGAAATCGACGTCCGCGCAGGCCCGGTCGAGCACGCTCGCCGCACCGAAGCACTCGGGCGGGTCCGAGCGGAGCTGCTCGATCGCCGTGACGCCCTCCCGGTAGGCAGGTGCATTGATCGCCCAGGCTCCGCCCGCTGTCGCCGCCACGACGATCATCGCGACGAGCGATGCCCACAGCGTGACCCGCGGGGGGCGCGTGGTGAGCACCTTCCAGGTGCGCACCGGGTCTTCGACGAACCGCTTGGTCAACCATGCGAGCACGAAGCAGAGCACGAGCAGGGCGACCCGGTGGTAGATCGTCAGGCCCCAGAACGGCACGGACGGCGCGATCACGATCAACGGCCAGTGCCAGAGATAGAGGCTGTAGGAGATGCCGCCGACGAACTGCGCCGGCCCGATGGCCAGTGCGCGCGTCGGATACCACCACCGTTCGGTGTTGGACGCCGCGATGACGGCCGCGGCACCCAGCGTCGGTACGAGCGCCATATACCCGGGGTAGAGCGTCTGTCCGTCGAAACGGAACGCCGCAAAGAGCAGCGCCGCGATTCCCGCCCACCCGAGGACGAAGCTCCCGATCGCGTTCCTGATGCGCAGCTGGGGAATCAGCGCGATCAGCGCACCGACGCCGAACTGCCACATGCGTACCAGCGTGTTGAAGTACGCCGGGGCGGGGTTGGTCAGGGTGAAGACGACGCAGAAGACGAAGGATGCCACGGTCACGATCCCGAGGGTCGCGATGATCACGCGTCGACGCGCGCCGCGAAAGAACTTCACGCCGATCCACGCGGCGAGCAGCATGATCAGCGGCCAGAGGACGTAGAACTGCTCTTCGAGCGAGAGCGTCCAGTAATGCTGTGCGGTCGTCGGCTCACCGGCGAGGGCCAGGTAGTCCGCGGACGAAAAGGCGAGGTACCAGTTCTCGACGTAGAACGTCGCCGCGACGATCTCCCGCACCTCGTTCGGCAGGGCCGACAACGGGAACAGGTACGGCGAGGCGACGACGACGGCGCTGAAGAGCAGCACCAGCAGGGCGGCGGGCAGCAGCCGCCGCGCGCGTCGGGCCCAGAACTGCGCGAGGCGCACGGTGCCCGACGCCTCGAGCTCGCGCATAAGGTGGCCGGTGATGAGGAAGCCTGAGATGACGAAGAAGACGTCGACGCCGACGTAGCCTCCGGAGAGACGCCCGGGCCAGAAGTGGTACAGCACCACCAACAGCACCGCGATCGCCCGCAGTCCCTGGACGTGCGGAATGAAACGCGACGGCTCGGCGTGTTCCGGCGAACGATTGCGTCGTTCGCGGCGGAGCATCTGCGAGGGAGCCCCCAGATTCTGCGGGCCGAATTGCTGGTCTGCGGAGGGCACCAGATGACGCTACCCGCTCGTTCGCCTGACGCCCGCATTGCCGCGTGTTTCCGCCGATAAGCCGAGCCTCAGCTTGCTTGCGGAATGTATGGGGGTGAGTAGCGTTTACCCGGAGTCGCCGCGAACACCGCGGCCCGAGGGAGCACCATGACGAAGACACAGACTGTTTCCACAACCGTTAGCGACCCAGACGTTTCGGCTGCCGCCGCCCAGTTCCTCTCCCCCGTCGTCCTCGGCCTGCAGGCCCTGACGATCAACGGCAAACAGGCGCACTGGCATGTGCGCGGCAGTAACTTCATCGGCGTCCACGAGCTGCTCGACACCGTTGTGGCGCACGCCGGCGACTGGGCCGACCTCGCCGCCGAGAGGATCGTCGCACTCGGGCTGCCGATCGACGCGCGGGTTTCCGAAGTCGCCGCCCAGGCCGGCGCGACGGGCGTTCCCGCAGGCTTCGCCAAGTCGGAGGTCGTGATCCCCGCGATCATCGCCGACATGGACGCGATTCTGGTCGAGGTTCAGGCGGCAATCGACGGCCTCGATGAGGTCGACCTGACCAGCCAGGACGTCGCGATCGAGATCAAGCGCGGCCTCGAGAAGGACCGCTGGTTCCTGTTCGCCCACGTCAGCGAGTAACCCCCNNTCGCCTGCTCGCGAACAAGACGGAGTGTCGAGTCCGTTCGCCGGGGAGGAGCGGGACCGGGATGACGACACAGACGAACGGATGCCTCAAGCCCGGTGGGTGAGGCGACCCCCGAGCACCGTTGCGGCGATATGCATGCCCCGCAGCCCTGCGGCATCCGCGATGCGGGGATCGGCCTCGCACAGGGCGAGGTCGGCGAGCGCGCCCGGTTCGATGCCCACGGCATCCGCTCCCGATCCGCGCTCGGTCGACGCGGCGAGGGCCAGCTCGAACGGCACCGTCTGCTCGGGGTGCCAGGCGGGACGCCCGTCAGTGGTGCGATACACCGCGGCGGCGATAGCGGTCCAGGGGTCCAGCGCCGAAACCGGGGCATCCGATCCGAATCGCAACTCGGCCCCCGCGTCGGACAACGCGCGCAAGGGATACGCCAGAGCGGTCTGCGCCGCCCACTCGCGTTCGGCGATTTCGCGATCATCC
>DMUE01000247.1:3910-4212 GCA_003476465.1 Microbacterium sp.
GTGTCATCAGCGTCAGCAGCTCATCGGGCGGCACGGTCATGACACCGTAGTCGCCACCGGTGCCGGGGTACGGGTGCGAACATGCCGCTGTGCGCGTGCCGAGCGATCCGTCCGTGATGACCTTGAACGGACCCACACGGACCAGATCGGATGCCGCGCTTCGGACCGCGTCGCCAGTGCGCAGCCCCTCGGCGAGGGCGCGGGGCAGGTCGGCCGGGTAGATGCCGAACCGGATGCGGAGCGTGTCGAAACCGGCGGAGAGCCGCCGGGCCCAGGCATCCTCGTTCCAGGCCATGTCGAGG
>DMUE01000247.1:4223-4707 GCA_003476465.1 Microbacterium sp.
GGCGCGGTCCGGTGCGATGGCGTTGAGTCGCCGCGAGATCTCGAACGCGGGCAGTTCCCGCAGGACGCCCGATCCGAACGGGTCGTGGCCCTCCCGCCGCAGCGCTGCCGAGTTCAGCCAGACCGAGTGGACATCGGCGTTGATCAGGTACGTCGGCACGTCTCCGGTCGCGGCGTCGAGCAGCAGACGGTCGGGCTCATCGGCCCAGAGCGCATCACGGTACCCCGTGCCCACCCGCCGCCCATCGGCGAGCACAGGCGCCTCCGACATGATCCGCGCTGCTGCGGCCGCCGATCGCGCGTGGGCGAGCGGCTCACGGGCCGCTCGAAGCGCCCATTGGGTGAGGTGCACGTGGTGGTCCCACAGGCCGGGCATGAGCCATCCGCCATCGGCGTCGAGCACCGCGGTGGACGAGGGATGTCGGAGCGCTCCGGCGGGAGCGATGTCGATGACCCGTCCGCCCGAGAGCACGACGTCATGGGGT
>DMUE01000184.1:0-3533 GCA_003476465.1 Microbacterium sp.
TCGACACGCTGCGACACGAGTAGCCGTCGGCATGTCGACCGCACCCGGAAAAGCAGAACGCACTCCGGGGCGGATGCCCTGGAGTGCGTTCTTGTGTGATTCGCTCCTTAGACGGGGCGGATGTTCTCGGCCTGGAGACCCTTCGGTCCCTGAGCCGTCTCGAACTCCACACGCTGGTTCTCCTCGAGCGAGCGGTAGCCGCCCGCCTGGATAGCGGTGTAGTGCGCGAAGACGTCGGCGCCACCCTCGTCGGGGGCGATGAAGCCGAAACCTTTTTCGGCGTTGAACCACTTGACGGTTCCCGTGCTGGACATGCCTTGCCATTCTCTTCAGCCGCGATAACCGAGGTTACGCGGGTATAAGCCGCGAGTCCGAGGATCCGCGGGGTTGTGGTACAACGCTACCCCGACGGGGGCGAAATCGCGCAATGCCTTCGAAAGAAGGTGACACAAACGTTGCGTACACGTTCCGAGCGGCAACGACGCTCTGACAGAGGAGCGGCCCGCAGTCGTGCGTAGGATGTCTCGCAACATCCGAACGGCTTCCTCCGCCGTGCCTCACCCGGACAGGCGCTCCCGAAATGCCCCTAGACGCACCCTCCCAGCGTCTCGAAGCCCAGGGCACCGCCCTGGCCGAGGAGGTGTACACCCTGCTCGCGCGCGCCATCATGGAGGGCAAGCTCGCTCCGGGCGAGCGCGTCCGCGATGTGGAGATCGCGGAGTTGTACGGCATCTCGCGCACGCCCGTCCGCGAGGCCATCCAGCGCCTCGCCAGCCAGGGTCTGCTCGAGGTCGCAGCGCACCGCTACACCCGAGTCACCACCCCCGACGAATCGAGCAGGGCGGAAGCGATCGAATACATCGGCCAGCTCGCCGGGGTCGCCGCCCGATGGGCGGTGCTGCGCGCGTCGGATGACGATGTCGCAGCGATCCTCCGCCAGCTGGACCGGGTGATCGTCGCGGCCGACGGCGGCGATCACCGCGACCTGTCAACGCAGATGATCGCCCTGTTCACGATCATCACGAATGCCTCGCGCAACCGGATGCTCATCCAAACCCTGCGGGAGATACATCTGCCCGTCGCTCGTCTGCTCGTGGGATGGGCCCCGCACCCGGACGACCCNNCACCCGTGGCACCCGACAGGGCGACAGGGATGAACGCCCCAAACCGAGGGTTCATCCCTGTCGCGTCCCCATGAAACATCTCACACGGTGCGCGAGGGGGGAGTTGAACCCCCACGCCCTTTCGGGCACTGGCACCTGAAGCCAGCGCGTCTGCCTATTCCGCCACTCGCGCGAATTTCGGGGCATGCACCCCAAATCTCAACCTGCCGAGAATATCACGGCAGTGCCGGGCTGAGAGACACGCATGCACAGTGAGATGCCGAGCAACCGACGGATCGTCGGGGCCCATCCAGGCTGCCTGACTACGATGGGCCTACCATCCGCCCCGCCTGAGGAGCCCCGTGGGTCTACTTGACAGCTTCGAGAAGGGTCTCGAGCGCGCCGTGAACGGCGCGTTCGCGCGCACCTTCCGCAGTG
Organism: Microbacterium sp.; assembly: GCA_003476465.1. Lineage (GTDB taxonomy): Bacteria > Actinomycetota > Actinomycetes > Actinomycetales > Microbacteriaceae > Microbacterium. Next base: position 1,542 of record DMUE01000184.1, read on the forward strand.
GCATCCAACCCGTCGAGATCGCCTCTGCGCTGCGCGGCGAGCTCGACAAGAAGGCCGCCGTCGTCAGCAGAAACCGCATACTCGCGCCCAACACCTTCCTCGTCGAGCTCTCGCAGGACGACCACGCGAAGATGTCAGCGCTCGGCGACACCCTGTTGACCGAGCTCGATATTCTGGTCCAGAAGCACGCGAAGGCCCAGGGCTACTCGTTCGCGGGCGCCGTCACGATCCGGCTCGGCATCGACGCTCAGCTGACATCGGGCACGCTCCGCGTCACCTCCCGCACAGAAGAGGGCCGTGTTTCCTGGCGCGCCGTGCTCGACATCGCCGGCACGAGGCACCCGCTCGTCTCCAGTCGAACGGTAATCGGGCGCGGCAGCGACGCGGACATCACGATCCCGGATGCGGGAACCAGCCGTAAGCACGTCGAGATCCTCTGGGACGGCGAGCGCGCGATGGTCCGCGACCTCGGCTCGACGAACGGCTCCCTGCTGAACGGGCAGCGGGTGGCGCAGGCAGCCCTCGAGCCGGACTCCACCATTCGGATCGGACGAACCGACATCGTCTTCCGAGTGGTCGCACAGGCTCGTCCTCCGAAACCGCCGCCGCCTCCTCCGGCCGACGTGACTCGCGCCCTCGATGCGCTCGGCGGAGATGGAGCCCGATGAGCGAGTTGACCCTGCTGCTGCTGCGCATCGGCTTCTTGCTGTTGCTATGGGCATTCGTGTTCGTGGTCGTCTACTCGATGCGCGCGGACCTGTTCGGCGTGCGTGTGCGCCGGATGCCCGAGCCGGCGAGCGACGCGGGAGCCCCGGCTGTCGCGAGCCCGACGCCCAGGCCGGCCGCACCCGCCGCCGCACCGATCTCACCGCCCGGGACCGCACGCCCAGGCAAGAAGGGCGCCGCCGCCACGACCGAATCCGTCTCTCGCATCGTGATCACCTCGGGCCCGAAGGCGGGGCTCGAACTGCCGCTGACGCACGAGCCGCTCACGATCGGGCGATCGACGGAGTCGGGGCTCGTCATCCGCGACGACTACACGTCGAGCCACCACGCGCGACTCGTGCTCTGGGGTGAGCAGTGGATGATCCAGGACCTCGATTCGACCAACGGAACTTGGCACGATGGCGCCCGGGTGCAGGCGCCCACACCCGTGACGATCGGCGCGCCCATGAAGGTCGGCGCGACGACGTTCGAGTTGCGGACGTAGTCGATGGTTTTCGAGGGGTCGGCGGCGGCCCTGTCCCATACGGGCAAGGTCCGCTCCAATAATCAGGACTCGGGCTACGCCGGATCGAACCTGTACGTCGTCGCCGACGGCATGGGGGGGCACGCGGGCGGCGACGTGGCGTCATCGATCGCGATCCGTCACCTCGAAGACCTGGACCGGCCCTTCGCCAGCACGGCCGAAGCGGAGCGCGTGCTGCGTGACACGATCACCGAGACGGCGTCGGCGCTCATCGAGGCCGTGGAGGTGCGACCGGAGCTCTCGGGACTGGGCACGACCGTCAGCGCCCTCGTGATGGTGGACGACCACGCCGTCATCGGGCACATCGGCGATTCGCGCATCTACCTGTTCCGCGACGACCAGTTGACGCAGATCACGGCCGACCACACGTTCGTGCAGCGTCTCGTGGATTCGGGACGCATAACTGTCGAAGAAGCCCGGTTCCATCCCCGGCGCTCGGTTCTCATGCGCGTGCTCGGCGACATGGACCCGCACCCGGACGTCGACACCTTCATCATGGCAACCCACCCCGGCGACCGGTGGCTGCTCTGCTCCGACGGCCTGTCGGGGGTCGTCGACGATTCGCACACAGCCAAAGCCCTCGCCCAGGGGTCGACGCCGCAGCGCACGGCCGACCTGCTCCTGAAACTGGCGCTGGACGCCGGCGCCCCTGACAACGTCACGATCGTGATCGTCGACGTCGGAGGGTCACACCCGGTCGTCGTCGGCACTCCCACCATCGTCGGTTCGGCATCGACACCGCT
>DMUE01000184.1:3542-15006 GCA_003476465.1 Microbacterium sp.
GTGGTCGTCGTGGCCCTGCTCATCGGCGGGGCACTCCTGGCCTACTCATGGACGCAAACGCGCTATTTCGTCGGAGCAGACGACGAGATGGTCGTCGTCTATCAGGGCATCCAGCAAGACCTCGGGCCCCTGTCGCTCTCCGAGGTTCATGAAGAGACCGGCGTCGACCTCGACGACCTCGACGAGTTCACGCGGCAGGCGGTCGAGTCGACCATCTCGGCCGGGTCGCTCACCGAAGCACGACAGATCGTCGAACGCCTGCGCGCGACGACCGAACCCCTGGGGGTGAACCCGTGACCTCGATGAGCAAAACCGGCGATACCGCCGAACTCAAGGCGGACACATCCGTCATGAAGGCTCTGCGCACATTGCGGCTCCCGCAGACGCAGAGAAACCGAGAACTCGGATTGCTGCTCCTCGCCTTCGCCATCAGCGGCTCCGCCGTGGCGCTCGTGCAACTCGGCGCGCTCGGGGGCATCGAGTGGACGATCCTCTACTACGTGGGTGCCCTGGCTGTGCTCGTGCTGGGTCTGCACATCGTGCTGCGCATGCGCGCACCGAACGCAGACCCCTTCGTCGTCCCGATCGCCACGACGCTGACCGGTCTGGGGATCGCCATGATCTACCGCATCGACCTCTCCGGCGACGAGGTGGGGTGGGATGCCGCGTCCACCCGGCAGATCGCCTGGACTGCCATCGCGGTGGTCGGTGCGATCGCTCTCGTACTCCTGCTGCGCAACTATCGGCTGCTCTTCCGCTACACCTACATATCGGGATTCGTCGGACTCGTTCTCTTGCTCCTGCCGGTCATCCCGGGACTGGCCGCGGAGGGCACCGGCGCTGCCGTCTGGGTGTCCATCGGTGGACTCTTCACGTTCCAGCCCGCAGAGCTGGCCAAGATCGCCCTCGCCATCTTCTTCGCGGGATACCTCGTGCGCACACGGGAGAGCCTCACCTCGACCGGGCATCGATTCCTCGGGATGACGTGGCCGCGGGCACGCGAAATCGGCCCCCTGCTGATCATCTGGGCCGTGTCGCTCGCGATCATCGTGCTGCAGCGCGACCTCGGCACGGGCGTGCTGATCTTCGGCATGTTCATCGCGATGCTCTACACCGCCACGGGGCGCACGAGCTGGGTTGTGATCGGTCTGGGCCTCGCGGGCGCCGGTGTCTTCATCGCGTCGCAGGTCATGACGTATGTCGGCTCGCGCATCTCGGCGTGGTGGCATGCGTTCGACCCGGAAGTCATGGAGCGGACGGCGGGAAGCTACCAGTTGGTGCAGGGTATTTTCGGCCTGGCACAGGGTGGCCTGATCGGAACCGGTCTGGGTCAGGGCCGGCCGTACCTGACACCGCTGTCGCAGAGCGACTACATCCTGCCGAGTCTCGGCGAAGAAATCGGCCTGGTGGGTATCTTCGCGATCCTCTGCCTGTACATGGTCTTCATCAGCCGGGGCATCCGAATCGGTCTCGCCGGGCAGGACGATTTCGGCAAGCTGCTCGCCACGGGCCTGGCGTTCACGATCGCCCTGCAGGTCTTCATCATGGTCGGTGGCGTCACCCGGTTGATTCCCCTCACCGGTCTGACCACGCCGTTCCTCGCCGCGGGCGGCTCCTCGCTGGTGGCCAACTGGCTCATCGTCGGGCTCCTGCTCAGGGTCTCGGATGCCGTCCGCTCCAGGCCGAGGGTGGTGATCGGATGAACAAGGAACTCCGCCGCCTGTCCGTGGTGATGCTGGCGATGTTCCTCGCGCTGTTCGGTGCGACGAGCTGGATTCAGGTGATCCAGGTCGACGCGCTGGCCGAGAACCCGGCCAACACGCGGGCGCTGTACAACAGCTATCAGGTGCAGCGCGGCGCGATCATCGCGGACGGTGCAGCGATCGCCTACTCGGTTCCCTCCGACGACGTCTACTCGTTCCAGCGCATCTACAACGATGCCGCCATGTGGGCGCCGGTCACCGGTTACATCAATCCCCTGCTCGGGTCGGCTACGGGGCTCGAGAGCGCGATGAACCAGGAACTGAGCGGGACATCGGGATCCCAGTTCCTGCAGCGCGTCGATCAGATCGTCACGGGCCAGAAACCGCACGGTTCGAACGTGGTCACCAGCCTGCTGCCCCGAGCCCAGAGGGCGGCGTGGGACGCCCTCCAGGGGTACGAGGGCGCCGTCATCGCGATCGAACCGGCGACGGGCCGCATCCTGGCGATGGTCACGACGCCGAGCTTCGACACGAATCTGCTGGCCGCGCACAGCTCGTCAGAGGTGAACACCGCCTACGAAGCCCTCGAGAGCGACCCGTTGCGCCCCCTCTCGAACCGGGCGATCGCCGGAACACTCAACCCGCCCGGATCCACCTTCAAACTCGTCGTCGCCTCGGCGGCCATCGCCTCGGGTCGCTACACGCCCGAGTCGACCTTTGACAATCCTGCACAGTGGCAGCTGCCCGGGTCATCCGACTTCATCGGCAACGCCGGCGGCGGCACCTGCGGGCCCGGCGAGAGGGTCACCCTCGCCGACGCGCTTCGATTCTCCTGCAACATCCCGATGGCCCAGCTCGCGGTCGAGCTCGGCGACGACGCCATCCGGGAGGAGGCCGAGAAGTACGGCTTCAACAGCTCCTTCGCGATACCGATCGAGTCGACAGCGTCGACGTACCCGCGCGCGCTCGGCGACGCGGAGACCGCGCTGACCGGCTTCGGGCAGGGCGATGTGCGAGCCACGCCCCTGCAGATGGCCATGGTCTCGTCGGGCATCGCGAACGATGGTGTCGTGATGAACCCCCGCATGACCGATCGTGTTATCGGGCCCGACCTGTCGGTGCAGCAGACCTTCGACGGTTCTGAGTTCGGACGCGCCCTGAGCGAAGAGGCGGCAGCCACCATGACCCGGATGATGGTGGCGAATGTCCAAAGCGGCGTGGCGTCGGGTGCAAGAATAGACGGCGTAGAGGTGGCCGGGAAAACCGGCACGGCGGAGAACGGTCCGACCGCTCCGTACACCCTCTGGTTCACGGGCTTCGCGCCCGCGGACGATCCGCAGGTCGCGGTCGCAGTCGTGCTCGAAAACGGCGCAGGGCGAGGCCAGCAGGGCGGATCGAATCTGCTCGCGGCCCCGATCGGCAAGGCGGTCATGGAGGCGGTGCTCGACAGATGAGACCCACACAGGGAGTGTCGTTCGGCGGCCGCTACGAGCTGATCTCGCGCATCGCGATCGGCGGTATGGGCGAGGTCTGGGAGGCCAACGACCGCGTCATCGGCCGCACCGTCGCCATCAAGATCCTCAAAGACGAGTACATGGGCGATCCGGGCTTCCTCGAGCGCTTCCGCGCCGAAGCCCGCCATGCCGCCCTGGTCAATCACGAGGGCATCGCGAGCGTCTTCGATTACGGCGAGGAGAACGGCAGCGCCTTCCTCGTGATGGAACTCGTGCCCGGCGAGGCGCTCTCGACGATCCTCGAGCGCGACGGCACGATGTCGACCGACAAGACGCTCGACATCGTGGCCCAGACATCCGCTGCTCTCCAGGCCGCCCACGCCGCCGGTCTGGTGCACCGCGACATCAAGCCCGGCAACCTGCTGATCACGCCCGACGGACGGGTGAAGATCACCGACTTCGGCATCGCCCGGATCGCCGATCAGGTGCCGCTCACCGCGACCGGGCAGGTCATGGGGACCGTCCAGTACCTCTCACCGGAACAGGCTTCCGGGCACCCGGCCTCGGCGGCGACCGACATCTACTCTCTCGGCATCGTGGCGTACGAGTGTCTCGCCGGTAAGCGCCCGTTCACGGGCGAATCGCAGGTCGCGATCGCCATGGCGCAGATCAACGAACAGCCGCCGCCGTTGCCGCCGACCGTCGCGGTTCCGGTCCAGAACCTCGTCTTCGCCATGATCGCCAAGAAGCCGGAGGAGCGGCCGAGCTCGACCGCCGTCGTCGGCCGTGCCGCGACGGCACTGCGCCGGGGCGACGTCGCGGCCGCCGCCGCCGCGATCCCCGCTATCGCAACGGGCGTCGCCATGGCGGACGACGCCACCCGGCTGTTGACATCCGCAGCGCCGGTGGATGCCGCCACCCGGCTGCTGACCCCCGGGGAGGCGACGGCCGCAACGGCGACTACCGTCGAGGAGGAGCCTCCGCGCAAGCGCAGCCCCTGGACCTGGCCGCTCGTGGCGCTCATCGTGCTGCTGCTGCTGGTGCTGGGCGGGACCGTGTGGGCGATCCTCAGCAACCAGGAGAGCGGAGCGGAGCCGTCCCGATCCGCGTCCGCGAGCACGCCCAGCAGCACACCCAGTTCGGCCGAGCCCTCACCGACGCCCACTTCCGTGGACGTCAGCGCTCTGGCGCTGGGCGGTGCCCCGTGCGACACCGCCCGCCAGACGGCACTCGACGCCGGTATGGAGACCGTCACCTGCACCGCCGGAGACTCCGCGAGCTCGGAGGACGAGGTCGGGCTCGTATATCGCGTCGAGCCGCAGGGCAATGTTCCGAAAGACCGCGAGCTCGTCCTCACGTACTACAGCGAGCTGACACCCATGCCCGCGCCCGCGGCCCCCGCGATCCAGGACGGCGCGCCGGTCACGACCGTGACCGCGGGAGACACCGTCGAGATCAACTGGACGGGGTACAACTGCCCCTCCGGAACGGGTTCGGTGCTCTCGTACAACCTGACCGCGGCCAATGGACTCTTCTCCAATGGAGAGTCGACGTTCTCCGCGAACGCGACACAGCGCCCCGTGCCGATCGAGGTCGGCACGGCCGCGGGGCAGTCGCTCATCGTCAGCTACACCGTCACCTGCACCGGCGGCCCCGGGGGAGATCGCACCTCGCCGGCATCCCCGCAGGCTCAGGCGGTGATCACTCCCGCGGCGGACCCGACACCGGCCGAACCGAACCCGTAGGTCGCGTCGTCACCGCGCTATCCATAGCGCAGACCTAGGCTTGGTAGAATCCTTCCCCCATCGACGAGGAGTACCCCGTGACCAGTGAGCCACGTGTGCTGTCCGGTCGATATCGCATAGACGAACTCATCGGGCGCGGGGGAATGGCGTCCGTGTACCGCGGGTACGACATGACGCTCGGGCGAGCGATCGCGGTCAAGATCCTCAAGCGCGAGCTGGCGCATGACGCCGCGTTCCGGACCCGCTTCCGCCTGGAGGCGCAGGCGGCGTCGCGGATGGCGAACCCGACGATCGTGCGCGTTTTCGACGCTGGCGAAGACACCGAACGCGACGCGGACGGCTCGACGCATCCGGTTCCCTACATCGTGATGGAGTTGGTCGAAGGCGCGCTTCTGAAGGATGTCGTCGAAGCGGGGCCGATTCCCGAAGCCGATGCCGTCCGTTATGTCGACGGAATCCTCGAGGCGCTGGAATACTCGCACCGGGCCGGGGTCGTGCACCGCGACATCAAGCCCGGCAACGTGATGATCACCGACGCTGGCCAGGTCAAGGTGATGGACTTCGGCATCGCGCGCGCCGTGTCCGATTCGTCATCGACCGTCGCAGACACGACCGCCATTCTCGGCACCGCAGCCTACTTTTCCCCCGAGCAGGCCAAGGGCGAGGCCGTCGACGGCCGCGCCGATCTGTATTCCACCGGTGTCGTGCTCTTCGAACTGCTCACGGGACGCGCCCCCTTCCGCGGTGAGTCCCCCGTGGCCGTGGCGTATCAGCATGTCAGCGAGACTCCCGAGTCGCCCTCGGAACTGAATCCGGATGTTTCCCGCGCCCTGGATGCCGTCGTGCTCCGCGCGCTGGCGAAGGACCCCTTTCAGCGTTATCAGTCGGCCGAACAGTTCCGCAGCGCGCTGGCGACGGCCATCGGAGGTGCCGCTCCGACCAAGCGTCAACTCGGGGCGCTCACGACCGAGCTGTACGGACCGAACCCGCGTCAGGCGGCCGAAACGGCACGTTCGCTTCGCCAGCTCAGCACCGACGACACGATGACCCGGACCCAGAGTGGTCCTCCCGCGGCGTGGATCTGGACCGGCATCGCCGTCCTCGCCGTCGTGATCATCTCCCTCTTCTTCTGGATCGTCACGATTCAGCCCGCGTCGGATGTCCCCTCGAGCGCGCGTGTCGTACCCACACTCGCGGGCCAGACGTACGAGGCGGCCAACCTGGCCCTCGCCGAGGCGGACCTCAACGCGGTGCGCCGCGACGAGACGAGCGACACGGTCCCGGAGGGCTTCGTCATCCGCACGGTTCCGACCGCCGGCACGGGGGTCGCGGCTGGACACGACGTGACCGTCTACGTGTCCACTGGTGCCGAGACGACGCCCGTTCCCCCGCTTGAAGGTCTGTCGGAAGCGGACGCGCGTGCCGCGATCCAGGGTGCCGGGCTGGTGGTGGGGCAGATCACCTCCCGCAGCGTACCGGGCAGATCCGAAGGCACCGTCATCTCTTCCTCCCCGGAGGCCGACACGAGGGTGATCGTCGGCTCCCGGGTCGACCTCGTCACGGCGACCGGGCGTGTTCCGATCATCAATTACGTCGGCTTCACCCTGCAGGCTGCCACCGAGAGCCTTACCGGGCCCGATGTGCAGCTCGACGTCGCCCGGGTCGAAGACCCCGGATGTGCGGCAACCGACCCCGAGATCGTGACACAACAGTCGATCCCGCCGGGTGAGGCCGCCGTCGGGTCGACTATCTCGCTCACCGTCTGCACGGGCGAACCCTAGGCAGGCGTACGACGGGGCCGGGGCGAACGGAACGCCTCAGCCCGATCCCACGAGCGGATGTTTCCCCTTGGCCGTTTCGAGCGCATCGGGCATTCCCGCATCCGCCAACCAGTTCGCCAGCAGACGATGGCCGCCCTCGGTGAGGACGCTTTCCGGGTGGAATTGCACCCCCCGGATCGCTGCCGAGCGGTGCGACACAGCCATGATCACACCGCCGTCCGTGCGCGCGGTGATCTCCAGTTCATCCGGAAACGACTCCTCGACGACCGCGAGGGAGTGGTAGCGGGTCGCCGTGAAGGGATTCGGCAGGCCCGCGAACAGACCGGCCTGACCGTGACGCACCTCCGAGGTCTTGCCGTGCATCGGCTCGGTCGCCGTCGCGACAACCCCCCCGAACGCTTCCGCGATCGCCTGGTGACCCAGACATACCCCGAGCAGTGGCGTTCCATCGCTCTCGGCCTCGCGGACGAGGGGAATGCAGACACCGGCGTCGCCCGGCGCGCCCGGCCCGGGCGACAGCAGCGCGGCGTCGTAGCCGGCGAACAGACCGGGAACCTGCGCGCGCGGGATGTCGCGACTCCGCACGACTTCCCCGTGCGCGCCGAGCTGCGTCAGGTAGTCCACGAGGGTGAAGACGAAGCTGTCGTCATTGTCGACGACGAGCACACGGAAGGTCACTGGACGGTGACTTCTTCCGGCGCGATCCAGACCGATACGACAGGGAAGACGTAGAAGAACAGGGCATAGACGATCGCGACGGCCGCCACGAGCAGGATCAGCGTTCGAACCCACCAGGGTCCGGGCAGAACCCGCCAGAGTGCGCCGTACATCAGGAGGTCACCGTCCCGGGAACGCCCACGGGAGGGCCCTCGGNNCTGGGGCACGGGAGCGAGCACCTCGACGGCCGTCGGGCGGACGTATTCCAGGGTGCGGAATCGATACGTGTACCAGCCGTCCCCGGTTTCGACGATGATCGGGTCTCCCACACGGAGTTCGTCGATCGCGTAGAAGGGTGCTCCGCCGAAACCCGTGCGGTGTGCAGCGACGGCGAAGTTGCCGGTCTCACCGGGCATCTGCGTTCCCGGGTAGTGCCCGATGCCGATCGTGTCGAGGGTTCGCGACCGGGAGACGCCTCCGCCCATCCGCGCGGCGAAGTCGGCGCCGAATCGCGGCACGTACATGATCCCGAACACCTCGCCGTCCCGTGGCTCGACGCTGATCACGGGCTCGATCGGCGCGGCTGGCTCTTCGGGGAGGGCAGTGGCGGGTGAACGGGGAGTGGCGGGTGAACGGGGAGCGGGCGCTGGCGGCATCTGCTGCCATTGCTCGGCCAGGGCCTGCGCCTCGACGCGGTTCTGCGCGGCGGCGATCTGATCTCCGATCCACAGCTGCCATCCGACGAACAGGAGCACGACGACCCCGGCGGTCAGAAGCAGCTCGCCGGCGACTCCGAGGACGCTGACCTTGCGCGCGCGCTGCGCACGGTCGCGGCGGCTGGTGGGCGCGGGCTGCGGAGCCGGACGCCCCGAATCCGTCGCGTCCGGCGATCGCCCGGATGTCCGCTTGCTCACCCGCCGATCCTAAGCCACGAGGCGGCGTGAACGTCACCGTTACAATTGCTCACATGTCACGTTCAGACGAGCCCGGCACGCCCCGTCGCGAAGGGGATGCCCCCAACCCCGTGTGGTTCCTGCCGGTCATGGTGGGCTTCCTGCTGCTCGGACTCGCCTGGGTCCTGGTCTTCTACCTGAGCAATGGTGTGCTGCCGATCCCTGGAATCGGAGCGTGGAACCTCGCAATCGGCTTCGGCATTGCGCTCATCGGGTTCCTGATGACGACGCGCTGGCGCTGATACTTACACCGGTGTAATTCTCCACAGCTGTGGAGAACGCTGTGGAGAACGCTGTGGAGAACACGGTGGAGAACNNGTGGAGAATCGCCTCAGCCCACGAGCGCAGGCACCGCGCACAACGCGAGCAGCACGACCGCGAGCCCCGCGAGCAATCCGTACTGCAGACCGCGCTGGTCGGCATGGCGGGTTCGCGCGAAGATCAACCCGGCGAGCGCCCCGGCGACGAGCCCGCCGACGTGCGCCTGCCACGAGATCGAGAATCCGGGCAGAAAGCCCATGATCAAGTTGATTCCGACGATTATGAGGATGCCGGTGATGTTGGCGCCGATGTGACGCCCGATCACCAGGATCGCGCCCAGCAATCCGAAGACCGCGCCCGAAGCGCCGACGACGAACGTGCCCGGGGCGAGGAGAGCAACCGCCGCGGAGCCGGCGAGGCCGGAGAGCACGTAAAGGACGACGAACCGGACGTGGCCGAGGAGCGGTTCCAAACTGCGCCCTATCATCCACACGGCCAGCATGTTCAAGCCGACGTGCCAGATCCCCGCGTGAACGACTAGCGGAGTGAAAACTCGCCAGGGCTGAAAGGGGAATCCGCTAGCCGGATCCAGGAAGACGCTGTTGAAGACGAAAGCTGTCGTCAGATCGAGCCCGGGGATGTAGTCGAGCACGAAGAGCGCGACCGTGATCCCGACGATCCAGTACGTCACGAGGGGACGGTCGCTCATGGCGCGGGCCGCGGCGCGCGCGCGGCGCACGGGCCGGGGGGTCTCGGCGCGCTGAGCCTTCATGCACTCAGGACAGATGACCCCGACGGCGCCCTGCGTCTGGCACTCCGGACAGATGGTGCGCAGGCACCGCTGACAGAGCACGTAGCTGCGGCGATCGGGGTGCCGGTAGCAGAAGTCCTCGGGATTGCGTACCCCGTCAGCGCTCACGTCTGCGGATCAGACGGTTGCGATGTCGACGGACTGCAGCACGACGGGCTCGATCGGGCGGTCGCCACCCGCGGTCGGCACCGCCGCGATGGCGTCCACGACGGCACGGGATGCGTCATCCGCAACCTCGCCGAAGATCGTGTGCTTACCCTGCAACCAGGGGGTCGGGTCCGTTGTGATGAAGAACTGAGAACCGTTGGTTCCCTCTGCCTTGCCCGTGATGGCGTTGCGGCGCAGACCAGCGTTCGCCATCGCCAAGATGTACGGGGCGTTGAAGTTGAGCTCGGGGCTGATCTCGTCGTCGAAGTTGTATCCCGGGCCTCCGGTTCCCTGTCCGAGCGGGTCACCGCCCTGGATCATGAATCCAGGGATGATGCGGTGGAAGACCACGTCCGAATACAGGGCGCCCGCACCGGGCTTGCCTGTGGCGGGGTCCGTCCACTCGCCGGTCCCGTCGGAGAGGCCGATGAAGTTGCGGACCGTGCGGGGAGCGTGGTCACCGAACAGGTTGACGACGATGTCGCCATGGTTGGTGTGGAGTGTGGCGACAGCGGTGTGATGCGGCATTGATCCATTCTGGCATAGGAGTTTGCCGGGAACTCTGGCCTGATGGGTGCGCCGTGGCAAGATGGGACAGGGCGCACCGTCGCCCCCGACGAACAAGGAGGCAGCCGTGAGCCTGAGTCGTAAGCGCAAGAAGGAGCTCCGTAAGCTGCAGGATTCGGCCAACAAGGTGTGGCAGACGCAGCAGGTGCTTGTGGGAGAAGCAGCAGGAATCGCCCGTGAGGCGAGGCGACAGCTCGGCAACTATTCTCGCGAGCAGGTCGCACCGGCGGTTCAAGCGACATACGACCAGCGCCTCGCGCCTGTCGTTCACAAGAGCGCCGCGGTGAGTCGTGACGTCCTGGAGCACCGGGTCGTTCCTGCTGTCGGCGGCGTGGTCGGGTCGGCTCTCTCCGTGTGGGATGCGGCGAACGACACCCGGTCTCGCCTCGCGAGTGGCCGTGGCTTCGCCCTGCCCGATGCCCGCATGATGGGCAAGAAGGCAGATGCGTACAGCAAGAAGGCCACGAAGGCGATGTCCAAGAAGCTGCCCGCGCTCGAACCCCAGCGCTCCGGTATCAGCACGGGTAGCGTCATCGCGCTCGTCCTCGGCGTGATCGCCGCGGCCGGCGTGCTGTACGCCGCCTGGCAGACGCTGCGTGCCGACGACGAACTCTGGGTCGCAGACGACCCGCTCCGCTCCCCGGATGAGTGATCCGGATGCCACCGCTCGCGTGCGGTCGGCGGCATCCGAACTGGGTCTCGATATCGAGATCCGCCAGCGTCCAGAAGCCGGCAGTCTCCGCGAGGCTGCCGGCTTGCTTGGGCTGCAACCGCGCGACATCGTCAAGACGCTGGTCGTCAAGGGCAGCGACGACAGCTATCTGTTCGTCTTGGTTCCTGGAGATCGCCAGATCGCGTGGCCGAAGCTGCGTTCCCTCGTGGGGGCGAACAAACTCCAGCTACCCGACCCCGAGCTGGCCTTCATTGCAACCGGGTACGAACGGGGCACGATCGTGCCGCTCGGGAGCACCACGGCGTGGCCCGTCTATGCGGACGAGACGGTTTCGGGGCGCATCGCCCTCGGAGCCGGCGCGCCCGGCTATAGCCTCTTCGTCGACGCCGCGGCGCTTTTGGCGGCGCTCGACGCGACGGTCGCAGACATCTCCCAGCCATTCCCCTGAGCCCGGGTATCGTCGCTCCAATTTCGCGATCTGCTCGAAAGAGCCACCCGTATGGACCACACGACGCGGCTCACGAAACGGATGGCTGCGGTCACTGCGGAGTGGAGCCTAGGAGATTCGAACTCCTGACATCCTGCTTGCAAAGCAGGCGCTCTACTAACTGAGCTAAGGCCCCATGAGACGCTGAGAATGTTCTCTGGTGGGTCGATGCCCGCGTCGCCCGCAGGACCGGCCAGGTCCGAGGACGCGCAAGCGAAAGACCTT
>DMUE01000221.1:0-2908 GCA_003476465.1 Microbacterium sp.
GTCTCAAGAAGGGCCCGTTCGTCGACGATCACCTGCTTCGCAAGGTGGTCACGCAGAATGAGGTCAACAGCAAGAACGTCATCAAGACCTGGTCCCGTCGGTCGATGATTGTGCCGGCCATGCTCGGTCACACCATCGCCGTCCACGACGGGCGCAAGCACATCCCCGTGTTCGTGACCGAGACCATGGTCGGCCACAAGCTGGGCGAATTCGCGCCGACCCGCACCTTCCGCGGCCACGTGAAGGACGACAAGAAGGGCCGTCGCCGCTGAGGCGGCGACAGAGGAGAGAGAAATGGTGGAGTCCATCGCCCGCGTGCGACACATCCGCGTGACCCCTCAGAAGGCTCGTCGTGTCATCGCGCTCATCAAGGGCAAGCAGGCCGAAGAGGCCCTCGCGATCCTGAAGTTCGCGCCGCAGTCGGCGTCGGAGCCCGTGTACAAGCTCGTCGCCTCGGCGATGGCGAACGCGCGGGTCACGGCCGACAAGGACGGGGAGTTCCTCGACGACCGCGACCTGTACGTCGCGAACGCGTATGTCGACGAGGGCACGACGCTCAAGCGTTTCCGCCCCCGCGCCCAGGGCCGCGCGTTCCAGATCAAGAAGCGCACGAGCCACATCACGGTCGTGCTCGCGACGCCCGTCGCCGCAGACGCCCCGGCGTCCACCCAGACCAAGAAGGCGAGCAAGTAATGGGACAGAAAGTCAACCCGTACGGCTTCCGCCTCGGGATCACCACGGACCACGTGTCCCGGTGGTTCTCGGACTCGACGAAGTCGGGCCAGCGTTACGCCGACTACGTCGCCGAGGACATCCGGATCCGCAAGCTCCTGCAGGTTTCGCTCGACCGCGCCGGCGTCAGCCGCATCGAGATCGAGCGCACCCGCGACCGTGTCCGCGTCGACATCCACACCGCCCGCCCGGGCATCGTGATCGGTCGTCGTGGGGCCGAGGCAGAGCGCATCCGCACGGATCTCGAGAAGCTCACGGGCAAGCAGATCCAGTTGAACATCCTCGAGGTGAAGAACCCCGAGGCCGACGCTCAGCTCGTGGCCCAGGGCATCGCCGAGCAGCTGAGCGCCCGCGTGGCGTTCCGCCGCGCCATGCGCAAGGGCCTCCAGGGCGCGCAGCGTGCCGGAGCCAAGGGTGTGCGTATCCAGGTCTCCGGCCGTCTCGGCGGCGCCGAGATGAGCCGTTCGGAGTTCTACCGCGAGGGCCGCGTGCCCCTGCACACGCTCCGCGCGAACATCGACTACGGNNACCAACAAGGAGCTCGCTCGCGAGCAGGCCAACGCGCCCAAGGCGCCGCGCGGTCGCGATGACCGTGGCGGCGACCGTCGTCGCGGCCCCCGCAGCGAGGCCCCCGTCGCAGAAGGAGCGTCCGCCTGATGCTTATTCCCCGCAAGGTCAAGTACCGCAAGCAGCACCACCCCGGCCGTTCGGGCCAGGCAACCGGTGGTACCGAGGTCTCGTTCGGCGAGTTCGGTATCCAGGCGCTGACCCCCGCGTACGTGACGAACCGTCAGATCGAGTCCGCGCGTATCGCGATGACGCGTCACATCAAGCGTGGCGGAAAGGTGTGGATCAACATCTACCCCGACCGTCCTCTCACCAAGAAGCCGGCCGAGACCCGCATGGGTTCCGGTAAGGGCTCCCCCGAGTGGTGGGTTGCGAACGTCAAGCCGGGTCGCGTCCTCTTCGAGGTCGCCGGTGTCAGCGAGGAACTCGCTCGCGAGGCCCTGACCCGGGCCATTCACAAGCTGCCCCTCAAGGCACGCATCATCAAGCGCGAGGAAGGCGACGCGTAATGGCTATCGGTACGAAAGAGCTCGCTCCGGCTGAGCTCGACACGATGGAAGACCACCGCCTCGTCGAGGAGCTGCGCAAGGCCAAGGAAGAGCTGTTCAACCTGCGCTTCCAGTCGGCCACCGGCCAGCTCGAGAGCCACGGCCGCATCCGCGCCGTCAAGCGCGACATCGCGCGGCTCTACACCGTGATCCGTGAGCGCGAGCTCGGCATCCGTGCCACGCCCGCTCCCGCGGAGGTGGCGACGAAGGCCAAGAAGACGAAGGCGAAGAAGACCGAGGATGCCTCGGCCGGCGCCGAAGGAGAGGCTGAGTAATGGCCACCACCGATAACGCAAACCAGACCACGGTCGACGTGCAGGCGTCCGGTCACGAGTCGTCCGCGCGCGACGTGCGAGACNNTCGGCGACCTGGTCCTGATCAACGAGACCCGACCGCTCAGCGCGACCAAGCGCTGGCGTCTGGTGGAGATTCTGGAGAAGGCCAAGTGATTCAGCAGGAGTCCCGCATCAAGGTCGCCGACAACACCGGCGCAAAAGAGCTGCTCACCATCCGGGTGCTGGGCGGATCGAAGCGTCGCTACGCCGGTCTCGGTGACACCATCGTGGCGACCGTGAAGGACGCCATCCCCGGGGGGAACGTCAAGAAGGGCGATGTCGTCAAGGCGGTCATCGTCCGTACCGTCAAGGAGACCCGTCGCGCCGACGGCTCCTACATCAAGTTCGACGAGAACGCCGCCGTCATCCTGAAGGCCGACGGGGAGCCCCGCGGTACCCGCATCTTCGGGCCGGTCGGCCGCGAGCTTCGTGACCGCAGGTTCATGAAGATCGTCTCGCTCGCACCGGAGGTGATCTGATCATGGCCAACATCAAAAAGGGTGATCTCGTGCAGGTCATCGCGGGAGCCAAGCCCGAGCGCGGCGGAGACCGCGGCAAGCAGGGCAAGGTTCTCGAGGTGCTGACCGAGCGCAGCCGTGTGATCGTGGAGGGCGTCAACTACGTCACCAAGCACACGCGCGTCGGCCAGACCCAGCGCGGCACCAAGACGGGCGGCATCGAGACCTTCGAAGCGCCCATCCACATCTCCAACGTCGCCCTCGTCGA
>DMUE01000221.1:2913-3471 GCA_003476465.1 Microbacterium sp.
GGGCGCCGGCCAGCCCCGCCTCAAGCAGATGTACCGCGCCGAGATCCAGCAGAAGCTGCAGGAAGAGTTCGGCTACGGCAACGTGAACCAGATTCCCGGACTGGTCAAGGTCGTCGTGAACACGGGTGTCGGCGAAGCCGCGCGCGACAGCAAGGTGATGGACGGTGCGGTCGACGATCTCACCCGCATCACCGGCCAGAAGCCGATCGTGACGAAGGCCCGCAAGTCGATCGCCCAGTTCAAGCTGCGCGAGGGTCAGCCCATCGGCGCCCACGTCACGCTCCGCGGAGACCGCGCCTGGGAGTTCGTCGACCGTCTCGTGACGCTCGCCCTGCCCCGTATCCGCGACTTCCGGGGCCTGTCGCCGAAGCAGTTCGACGGCAACGGCAACTACACGTTCGGACTCCAGGAGCAGGCTGTGTTCCACGAGATCGATCAGGACCGGATCGACCGCGTCCGCGGTTTCGACATCACCGTCGTCACCTCCGCCCAGACCGATGACGAGGGTCGTGCGCTGCTGCGTCACCTCGGCTTCCCGTTCCGCGCCGAGGCGTAAGG
>DMUE01000221.1:3502-7368 GCA_003476465.1 Microbacterium sp.
GGCCAGACGCTGACCATGACGCTGAAGTACGGCCCGAACCGCGAGCGCTCGATCGCGGGCATCAAACGCGTTTCGAAGCCCGGACTTCGCGTCTACGCCAAGTCCACCGAGATCCCTCGCGTCCTCGGCGGCCTCGGCGTCGCCATCCTGTCCACCTCCTCCGGTCTTCTCACCGACCGCCAGGCAGAGCAGAAGGGCGTGGGTGGGGAAGTCCTCGCCTACGTGTGGTGATCCCGGATGTCACGTATCGGAAGGCTTCCCATCGACATCCCCTCGGATGTCACCGTCACGGTCACGGGCCGGGATGTCTCGGTCACAGGCCCGAAGGGTGAGCTCGGTCTGACCGTCGCCCGCCCGATCGAGGTCGCGGTCGCAGACAACCAGGTCGTGGTCACGCGTCCCGATGACGAGCGCGAGTCGNNCTCGAGGTCGTCGGCACGGGTTACCGCGTCGCGCAGAAGGGCGGATCGGTCGAGTTCGCGCTCGGCTTCTCCCACCCCGTGCTGGTCGAGCCCCCCGCGGGCATCACTTTCACGGTCGAGGGCAACAACAAGGTCACCGTGAGCGGGATCGACAAGCAGGCCGTCGGCGAAGCGGCGGCCAACATCCGCAAGATTCGCAAGCCCGAGCCCTACAAGGGCAAGGGTGTGCGCTACGCCGGCGAGGTCGTGCGGCGCAAGGCCGGAAAGAGTGGTAAGTAACCATGGCTGTCACGTCAAAGTCCGACGCCCGTTCGCGTCGCCACGCGCGCCTTCGCAAGAAGGTCGTTGGCACGCCCGACCGTCCCCGTCTCGTCGTCTCGCGCTCGTCGCGTCACGTCTTCGTCCAGCTGGTCGATGACAGCCAGGGCCACACGCTGGCCTCGGCGTCCACGCTCGAGGCAGACCTGCGCGAGTTCGACGGGGACAAGACCGCGAAGGCCCGCCGTGTCGGCGAGCTTCTCGCGGACCGCGCCAAGGCCGCCGGCGTCTCAGACGCCGTGTTCGACCGCGGCGGCAACCGCTACGCGGGTCGCGTCGCAGCGATCGCCGATGGCGCCCGCGAAGGAGGATTGAACCTGTGAGTGACAACAAGGAGACCCCAGTGGCAGCCACTGCCGAGCAGCCCGCCACCGAGGCGCCGGCCGAGCGTGAGCGCGAGCCGCGTCGCGGTGGTCGCGAGCGCAACGCCAACCAGCGCGACCGCGGTTCGCGTGATGCCGACAAGGGCCAGTTCCTGGAGCGCGTCGTCACCATCAACCGCGTGTCGAAGGTCGTCAAGGGTGGTCGTCGCTTCAGCTTCACCGCTCTCGTGATCGTCGGCGACGGCAACGGCCTCGTCGGTGTCGGTTACGGCAAGGCCCGTGAGGTGCCCCTGGCCATNNGCGGCAGCGGGCGTCGTCCTGCTCCGTCCCGCCGCCGCCGGTACCGGTGTCATCGCGGGCGGTCCCGTCCGCGCCGTGCTCGAGTGCGCGGGCATCCACGATGTCCTGTCGAAGTCGCTCGGCTCGTCGAACACGATCAACATCGTGCATGCGACGGTCGCGGCGCTGAAGCAGCTCGAGGAGCCCCGCGCCGTCGCCGCACGTCGCGGCCTGGATTTCGATCAGGTCGCCCCGCCGCGCCTGGTTCGTGCCGAGGCCGACGCCGCTGCGGCAGCGAAGGCAGGTGCATGATGGCTGCACGACTGAAGGTCACGCAGATCAAGTCCAAGGTGAGCGAGAAGCAGTACCAGCGCGACACGCTGCGGAGCCTGGGCCTCAAGCGGATCGGCGACTCGGTCGTCCGTCCCGACGACGCCCAGAACCGCGGCTATGTCAACACGGTCGCTCACCTCGTGAAGGTTGAGGAGATCGACTAATGGCTGAGAACGAGAAGTCCGCCGGGGCTGCCGAGCCGAAGAAGAAAGCCGCTGCCAAAGAGGCCCCGCGCCCCGGGGTGCTGAAGGTGCACCACCTGCGTCCCGTACCGGGCGCCAACAAGGCCAAGACCCGCGTCGGTCGGGGTGAGGGCTCGAAGGGCAAGACGGCCGGTCGCGGCACGAAGGGCACCAAGGCCCGCAACACCGTGCGCGTCGGTTTCGAGGGTGGCCAGATGCCGCTGCACATGCGTACGCCCAAGCTGCGCGGGTTCAAGAACCCGTTCCGCGTCGAGTACCAGGTCGTCAATCTCGACAAGCTCGCGGAGCTGTACCCGACGGGCGGTGACGTCACCGTCGCCGACCTCGTCGCCAAGGGCGCCGTTCGCAAGAACGAGAAGGTCAAGGTCCTGGGCGGTGGTGACATCGGCGTGAAGCTCGCGGTCGCCGTCGACAAGGTCTCCGGCTCGGCCGAACAGAAGATCGTCGCCGCCGGCGGCAGCGTCACGTAGACCCGAGGCGAACTGGTGCACGACAAGCTGTTGTCAGACAGGGGGTCGGAGGAATCCTCCGACCCCCTGTCTGGTTCTCGGTCCGCCCTCGAGGGCGGCCTGGGCTAACCTTGTGGTTGGCCCGCCCGCGGGCGTCGCCCTTGCCTTCAGGAGGATCCTTTTTGTTCAGCGCTATTGCGCGCATTTTCCGGACACCCGACCTGCGCCGGAAGATCGCCTTCACCTTGGGCATCATCGTGCTCTACCGGCTGGGCGCCCATGTGCCGACGCCGTTCGTCGACTTCGCGAACGTGCAGTCCTGCATCGGCCAGAACGACGGCATGGACGGCCTCCTGTCGCTCGTCAACCTCTTCTCGGGCGGCGCGCTGCTGCAGCTGTCGATCTTCGCGCTCGGGGTCATGCCGTACATCACCGCGACGATCATCACGCAGCTGCTGCGTGTCGTCATCCCGCACTTCGAGACCCTCTACAAAGAGGGCCAGGCGGGCCAGGCGCGCCTGACGCAGTACACGCGCTACCTCACGATCGCGCTCGCGCTGCTGCAGTCGACGACCCTCGTCACGGTCGCCCGCAGCGGCCAGCTGTTCGGCAACACCGGGGTCGCCGCGTGTGACAACCTGCTGACCAATGTCGCCTGGTGGGCGCAGCTGCTCATGATCATCACGATGACCGCCGGCACGGGCCTGATCATGTGGTTCGCCGAGCTCGTCACCGAGCGCGGCGTCGGCAACGGCATGTCGCTGCTGATCTTCACCTCGATCGCCGCGACGTTCCCCTCCGCGATGTGGTCGATCTGGCAGGCGCGCGGCTTCGAGACCTTCCTGCTCGTGCTCGCCGTGGGCATCGTGGTCGTCGCGCTGGTGGTGTTCGTCGAACAATCGCAGCGGCGCATCCCGGTGCAGTACGCCAAGCGCATGGTCGGACGCCGGACGTACGGCGGCACGAACACCTACATTCCGATCAAGGTGAACATGGCCGGTGTCGTGCCCGTCATCTTCGCCTCCTCACTGCTGTACATCCCGGCCCTGCTCGCCCAGTTCAACCAGCCGGCCGCCGGTGAAGAGCCGGCCGCCTGGGTCGTCTGGATCTCCCAGAACCTGACCACCGGCGATCATCCGCTGTACATGGCGATGTACTTCTTCCTGGTCATCGGCTTCACGTACTTCTACGTCGCGATCACGTTCAACCCGGTCGAGGTCGCCGACAACATGAAGCGCTACGGGGGGTTCATCCCCGGCATCCGCGCCGGACGCCCGACCGCCGAGTATCTCGACTACGTCCTGACCCGTATCACGCTGCCGGGCTCGATCTACCTCGGCCTGATCGCTCTGCTTCCGCTGATCGCGCTGGCGACGGTCGGGGCGAACCAAAACTTCCCGTTCGGCGGTGCCTCGATCCTGATCATCGTCGGCGTCGGCCTCGAGACGGTGAAGCAGATCGACGCACAGCTGCAGCAGCGCCACTACGAAGGGCTCCTCCGATGACCGTTACCCGTTTGCTTATCGTCGGCCCCCAGGG
>DMUE01000194.1 GCA_003476465.1 Microbacterium sp.
TCGTCCCCATCACGTTGTAGATGCTCGCGCCGATGAGCGCGTCGCTTGCTGCGCCGGGAAGAAAACGGGCAGATTCGGCGAGCCAGCCGACGAATCCGCCCGCCAGGCGCAGGAGCGGTTCGATGAACTGCGTGAAAGCGAGAACGATGACGATCGCGACGACCTGGTTGCGCACGAGAGTGCCGACGCCGATACCGATCAGTGTCCACAGGATCAGAGCCAGGACCATCCGCGCGAAAAGAGCCCACGTGTCGCTCGACCCGAGTTCGGTGTCCAGGCCCAGGAGAGCCAGGATGGCCGCCGCGGGGAGCGCTGCGGAGAGCACCGAGACGATCGCGAACAGGCCGCCGACGACAACGCCCGCGGCGAGCTTCGCCCACAGGACCAGGCCGCGTTTCGGGGTCGCGAGAAGCGTCGGCGTGAGCGTCTGATGTCGGAACTCCGCGGTCACCATCAGCGTGCCGATCAGGAGCGGGAAGACGAAACCGATCGAACCGCCGACGCTGTAGAGCACCGGGGCGAGCGCTTCGGCCGGCACGGGAGGGTTTCCCGCCCCGGTGAGCTCGCCCGTGGCGGAGGAGCCGAAGACGAAAGCCAGACCGGCGGCGGTGCTCCCGACGTAGGCGACCAGCACGGTCGTCAGGACCCACCAGGCGGTGGTCGAGAAGACCTTCGTGGTCTCGGAGCGTGTCGCGGCAAGCAAGCTCACGCGCGTTCCTCCCGCTCGTCGTGTCNNCGTCCTCGTCCGTGTCGTCCTCAGCACCCTGATCGGTGACAGCGGTTTGCGACACGTCGACGAGAAGGGCGCTGTCTTCGACGGTTACGTCATCGCTCGCGCTGTGTTCAGTGGCGCCGTCTTCCGTCGTGCCCTCTGCGCTCGGATGCACGCGATCGCCGTTCACCAGCTCGAGGAACACGTCCTCGAGCGAGGGTCCGCGCTTGTGCAGAGCGGACAGCACGACTCCGGCCGACAGGGCGATGGACCCGATGTCCCCGGGGTTCGCCCCGCGCACCGAGATGCCCGTGCGGAGACTCTCGTACCCGACCCCCGCTGCGGTCAGGGCGCCCGTCAGGCGTTCGCGGTCCGGCGACTCCACCACGACCGTCTGCTCGGCCGGCTCGGCGAGATCTTCGACGGACCCCTGGAAGACAAGGGAACCCCGCGAGATGATGAGCAGCCGGTCGGCCGTCTGCTGCACTTCGCCGAGGAGGTGGGAGGAGACGAGAACGGTGCGTCCCTGGCGTGCGAGTTCTCGCAGCAGGCCGCGCATCCACATGATGCCCTCCGGATCCAGGCCGTTGGCCGGTTCGTCCAGCACCAGAACGCCCGGGTCTCCCAAGAGGGCGAAGGCGAGACCCAGGCGCTGGCGCATCCCGAGGGAGTATCCGCCCACGCGCCGCCCCGCGACATCCGCAAGCCCCACCGTGGTCAGGACGTCCTCGACGCGGCTGCGCGGCAGCCGTGCGGCCTGCGCATAGATCTTCAGGTGATTCACCGCGGAGCGGCCCGGGTGAAAGCTCGCCGCCTCGAGCGCCGCCCCGACCGAGCGCAGGGGCGAGGCCAGATCTGCGTAGGTCGTGCCACCGATGGTCGCTCGTCCTTCGGTCGCCTTCACCAGGCCCAGAAGGATACGCAGGGTCGTGGTCTTTCCGGCGCCGTTCGGGCCGAGGAACCCCGTCACGACCCCAGGCTCGACGCGCGCCGAAAAGTCCTGGACGGCCGCCACCGCACCGAATCGTTTGGTGACGCTGCGGAATTCCAGAACTTCGCCGTGGGGCATGCCGTGCCTCTCTCTTGGACGCCGTACCCTCCATCTTCGCCGATAACGCGGCGTCGACGAGGACCCACGCGGGGGCTCGCGCAAACACGCCCCGCGCGCGCTGACGCCCCTTCCAGTTCGCCCGGCCCCGCTCGGGTCGCCGTCGGCGGGAACACGGCGGTACGTTGAACTCATGACATCCCTCTCCCTCGACACCGCTCGCGTCTCGGCACGCGCCGCACGCGGCGTCGGTCGCGTTGTGCTCGAGCGGCCGGAAGCCCTGAACGCGCTCGACATCGCAATGGTGCGAGGTATCCGTGCCGCGCTGGAGACGTGGCGCGAGGACCCCGGCATCGAGCGCATCGTGCTCGAGGGAGCGGGGGAGCGCGGGTTCTGCGCCGGAGGGGACGTCCGCGTCCTCGCCGGGGCGATCACATCCGGTGACCCCGAAGGTGCCGGGCTGTTCTTCCGGGAGGAGTACGCGCTCAACGCCACGATCGCGGAGTACCCCAAGCCGATCGTCGCGCTCGCGGACGGCGTCACCATGGGAGGCGGGATCGGCCTCGCCGGCCACGCCGCCGTCCGCGTCGTGACCGAGCGATCGGCGCTCGCGATGCCCGAGACGCGAATCGGCTTCATTCCCGACGTCGGCGGAACGCACCTTCTCGCGCGGGCGCCGGGGCGCCTCGGCGAGTACCTCGCGTTGACGGGCGCCACGATGTCGGCGGCCGATGCGATCCACGCGGGGTTCGCCGATCTGCTCGTGCCCTCCGATCGGCTGGGCGCCATGCACGAGGCGCTCGAATCGCGCGCCGAACCGGCGGCCGGGGCGAGGGAGGTCGTGATGCTCTTCGGTGAACCCCCGGAGCCCGCGGACCTGGCGCGACAGCGACCGTGGATCGACGCGGCCTTCGGCGCCGACGACGTGCCCGCAATTCTCCACGCACTCCGCGAGCGCACCGAGCCTGAGGCATCCGCTGCCGCCGCACTGATCGAGACGCTTTCGCCCGCAGCGCTGACCGTGACCCTGGCGTCGGTGCGCGCTGCTCGCGAGAAGCCGGACCTGCGCGCGACCCTCGAGCGCGAATACGCTCTGGCGATGTGGTTCGCGCACACTCAGCCGGATATGCCCGAGGGCGTGCGCGCCCGGTTGATCGATAAGGACGGCGCGCCCCGGTGGAGCCCGCGCAGCCTTGCGGAGGTGCCCGACGGCCTGGCTGAGGTGGCGCTGTCGTACCGGCCCGCCGTGCCGCTCTGGACGTAAGAGCACACATCGCCGAGCCGAATCCCTAGAGTGAGCGTATGGATCGTGGGGACCCGTCGCGTCGCCGCCGCTACCTTCTGGGCGTCGCGCTCGACTGGTTCTTCTTCGTCTTCGCCGGGCTCGCGGCGATCTGGCTCGCGTACCTGGGCTTCACCGAGACGTTCCGCGTCGGGTGGTGGGGCATCCCCTTCGGCGTCCTCTACTGGGCCGTCCTCGCCTACCTCGTCCTGCCGCGGCTGCACCGCATCCTCACGACGATCTACGTTCCGGACTACTTCATCGGGCGCACCCGGACGAGCGACGGACTCCTCGGAGATCCCGTCAACCTCGCGTTACGCGGGACGGCCGAAGAGATCGAAGCGGCCCTGCACGCGGCGGGCTGGCGGCGTGCCGACCCCGTCACCTTGGCCTCGTCGTGGCGGATCGTAACGTCCACGCTCACGCGGCGCAGCTACGATGAGGCGCCCGTGAGCCCCCTGTTCCTCTTCGGGCATCAGCAGGACTTCGCCTATCAGCAGGAGGTCGACGGCAACCCGGCGCAGCGTCACCACGTGCGGTTCTGGAAATGTCCGGACGGATGGCTCCTGCCCGGCGGCACACGGGTCGAATGGCTGGCGGCGGGCACCTTCGACACGGCGGTCGGTCTGTCGCTGTTCACGTTGCAGGTCACCCATCGCATCGACGCGGACACCGACATCGAACGTGACCACATCGTCCGTACGCTCGTCGACGCCGAGCCGGCCATCCGGATCGACGTGATCACGGACTTCTCGAGCGGTTACCACACGAGAAACGGCGGGGGCGACAGCAT
>DMUE01000089.1:0-619 GCA_003476465.1 Microbacterium sp.
GGTCGGTGTCGGCCGAGTCGTCTATCGTGGTCAGTCGTGCGTTCGGGCGAGCGGATGCCGACACAGGAGGGGGGCACGTGACGGACGAACAGACCGGCGCGCAGGTGGGCAGTTTCGCCGCCGAGCACCTCTCGCCGGCCTACCCCCAACGCGCGCCCTGGGGTACCGCCCAACGCCTACGAGGGTGGCAGGCCGAGGCCCTCGACACCTACTTCGCTATGGATGGCCCGGAAGGCATTGGCAAGGGACCGCGGGACTTTCTCGCCGCAGCCACCCCGGGCGCCGGCAAGACCGCGTTCGCGCTGCGTCTGGCGACTGAGCTGCTGCGCCGCCGCGTGGTCTCCCGCATCGTCGTCGTCGCTCCGACCGAGCACCTGAAGACGCAGTGGGCGGATGCGGCGGCGCGCGTCTCGCTCCGACTCGATCCGAACTTCAGCAACCGCAACGCCGTGCCGTCCCGGCAGTACCACGGCGTCGCGGTGACCTACGCGCAGGTGGCGGTGAAGGCATCCGTCCACGAGCGTCTGGTCATGGACGCCCGTACTCTGGTCATCCTCGATGAGGTGCATCACGGCGGCGACGCCCTGAGCTGGGGCGACGCGCTGCGCGAGGCGTACGG
>DMUE01000089.1:639-6851 GCA_003476465.1 Microbacterium sp.
GGCGAGTGGATCCCGGCCGTTTTGCGGTCCGCCGACCGACGCCTCACCGAGGTGCGGGAGCAGATCCCGGATGCCGGGGGCCTGGTGATCGCGACGGATCAGACCGCGGCCCGTGCCTATGCGGCGGTCCTCGAAGTCGTCACCGGTGAGACCCCGACGGTCGTCCTGTCGGACGAGGCCGAGGCGTCCTCGCGCATCGAGCAGTTCGCCACGTCGACCTCTCGCTGGCTCGTGGCGGTGCGCATGGTGTCGGAGGGGGTCGATGTGCCCCGGCTCGCGGTCGGGGTATACGCTACGTCCGCGTCGACGCCCCTGTTCTTCGCGCAGGCGATCGGACGATTCGTCCGCGCGCGCCGGCGCGGCGAGACGGCGAGCATCTTCCTGCCGAACGTGCCGCCGCTGATCGCGCTGGCGGGCGAGCTCGAGCGCGAGCGCGACCACGGCCTCGATCGCAACGTCGACTCGGACGAGGAGTGGACCCTCGACGACGACTCCATGGACGCCGCGGAACGCGAGGAGTCCGCTTCACACGCCCTGACACAGGAGTTCACGTACCAGGCGCTCGGATCGCTCGCCCACTTCGACCGCGTGATGTTCGATGGTCGCGAGTTCGGTCAGCTGGCGGTGCCCGGAACACCGGAGGAGGAGGAGTTCTTGGGGCTGCCGGGCCTGCTCGAACCCGAGCACGTGCACGAACTCCTGATGCAGCGTCAGGCGCGACAGGGTCGGCACCGCAGGGTTCGCGAAGCAGAAGAGGCGGCGAGGGGGGACCAGCCGAGCGAGGCCGCGGCGCCGGCGGCACTGCATCGAACCCTCCGAGAACAACGTCAGCTTCTGAACAGCCTCGTCGGGCTCTATGCGCGCCAGACGGGCGAACCGCACGCCCTGGTGCACGCGGAGCTCCGACGCATCTGCGGGGGTCCGGCCCTCTCGCACGCGACCGTGGCCCAGGTGCAGGCTCGCATCGAAGTCCTGCGGCGACGCCTGCACTCCTGAGCTCCGCTCCTCTTCGGACCCCCGAAATACTGGCAATACCGGGGAACGAACCTCGGCGCATCCGAGCGATGGATAGCGTTGTCGCGCCCCCTCTTTTTCTCCGCCGTCCTCGCCGCCCTGGAGGCACGATGAGCGCGCCCGCACCGCTGAGACCGACCGCCGCCGACCGGCGCAGGTGGATTCGCTACCTCGTGAACGAGCGTGCCGAAGCGGCTGTGTACCGGCATCTCGCCGCACGCCGCGAGGGCGAGGAACGCGCCATACTGCTCGCCCTGGCCGAGGCTGAAGGCCGCCACGAGGCCCACTGGCTCGAGCTGCTCGGCGGCGAGCCGGCACGGCTGCCGAAGGCGGATCTCGAGACCCGCGTGCTCGGGTGGATGGCACGGCGTTTCGGATCGATCTTCGTCCTCGCGCTCGCGCAGAGCGCCGAGGGACGCTCGCCGTACGACAGTGACGTGTCGGCGACAGCAGCCATGCGCGCGGACGAGAAGATCCATCACGAGGTTGTCCGGGGACTCGCGGCCCGTGGACGGCGGCGGCTCTCGGGCACGTTTCGAGCCGCCGTGTTCGGCGCGAACGACGGCCTCGTCAGCAATCTCGCGCTCGTCATGGGCATCGGGGCCACCGGAGCGGCACCGCAGTTCGTGCTGTTCAGCGGGATCGCGGGGCTGCTCGCCGGCGCTCTGTCGATGGGGGCAGGGGAGTTCGTCTCCGTGCGGTCCCAGAGGGAGTTGCTCGCCGCCACCGAGCCGAACGACTACGCCGACCACGTCCTGCCCGACCTGGATCTCGACGCCAACGAACTCGCCCTCCTCTACCGCGCGCGGGGCATGGATGTCGACGAGGCCCTCGAACGCGCGCGAATGATGGTGGAGTCCGCCCAGGCGGCGGACCGTTCGGTGCCGTTCGTGCTCCCGCGTGAGGCCGGGCGGGAGCACGACGTGGTGGGCGGGGCGTGGGCCGCGGCCGGGTCGAGCTTTCTCTTCTTCGCCTCGGGGGCGATCATTCCCGTGCTGCCGTGGATCTTCGGACTCTCGGGCGTCGGTGCGGTGGTGGTGGCGCTCGCCCTCGTCGGGATCGCCCTGCTCGCGACCGGCGCGATGGTCGGCCTGCTCTCGGGCGGACCGCCGCTGCGCCGTGCGCTCCGGCAGTTGGCGATCGGTTACGGCGCTGCGGCAGTGACGTACGTGCTCGGGCTGGTCTTCGGCGTTTCGATGGGGTGAAGCCGGCTCGGTCGCTTATCGCGAAGCGATCCCCGTGCCGGCTACCGCCCGAGCACGACCCGATCCGCTTCGGGCGCGAGGCCCGGGACTTCCTTCTCGAGCGAGCGGAGCTGCCACTCAGTGCGGAACAGCGCGAGTCGCTGCGCCTTCCGGCTGACGATCTCGCAGTCACGACGGGACGCCAGCACGGCAGCCGTCTGTGCGTCGACCGGGCGCGCGAGCGTGTATGGCAGGTCGGTCAACCGGATCTCCA
The DNA here is from genome assembly GCA_003476465.1 of Microbacterium sp. Classification (GTDB taxonomy): domain Bacteria; phylum Actinomycetota; class Actinomycetes; order Actinomycetales; family Microbacteriaceae; genus Microbacterium. The sequence goes on from DMUE01000089.1 coordinate 3,112, forward strand.
CCCCGAACTCCGACCGCATGCGTCCCGAGAGCACCTCGAACTGCATGGCACCCACCGCACCGAGCACCGGGTTCTGGGGCCCGCGCTTTTCGGAATCGAGCAGCTGAACGACGCCCTCCTCCGTCAGGGCGGTGATGCCCTTGCGGAATTTCTTCCCCGTGCTGACGTCGACCGGTGACGCCAGCGCGAACAGCTCGGGGGTGAACGAGGGGATGCCCTCGAACTCGACGCGGTCCTCGGAATACAGNNGCGATGCGGTCGCGGTGGGCAGGGTCCATGTTGGCCTGGATTTTGAAGATCTGTGCCGAGAAGGGGGCGTCCACCGGACGCGACTCGCCGTTCACGCTCACGCGCGGTGTGGCGGACGGCGCCGAATCGCAGACGAACCGCAGGAGCTGTTCGACACCCACGTTGCGCACCGCGGCACCGAAGAACACCGGCATGCCCGACAGATCCGTGAACGAACCGATCCGGAACGCACCGCCGTCGAGCTGGACCAGCTGCGCCTCTTCGACCGCGGTCTGCCAGTCGTCGCCGAGCAGCCGGGCAGCCTCCGCCGCAGGATGGATCCGAGTCTGCGGCAGGTGCGCGTTGCCCTCGACATGGTCGAACGTCAGCAGATCGCCGGACGAGGCATCCCGCAATCCGAGGAAACGCCCGGCCTCGCCGACGGGCCAGTTCAGCGGCATCGGCTGGCGCGACGTGACCCGATGCAGTTCGTCGAGCAGGTCGAGCGGGTCTCGTCCGGCACGGTCCCACTTGTTGATCATGACGATGATCGGGATGCCGCGGTTCGCACACACCTCGAAGAGCCGCAGCGTCTGCGCCTCCATGCCTTTGGAGGCGTCGATCAGCATCACGGCGGCATCCACGGCCGAGAGCACCCGGTACGTGTCCTCGGAGAAGTCCGCGTGCCCGGGCGTGTCCACCACCGTCACCACGACGTCGTCGACGGTGAACTGGATCGCGGCGGAACTGATCGAGATGCCGCGTGCCTTCTCCATCTCCATCCAGTCGGAGACCGTCGAGCGGCGGGTCGACTTGCCGTGCACCGCCCCCGCCTCCGAGACGGCGTGCGCGTTCAACAGCAGCGACTCGGTCAGCGTCGACTTGCCGGCATCGGGGTGCGAGATGATCGCGATCGTCCGTCGCCGGTTCGCCTCTTCCGCCACGTGGTGGTGGGTCGGTCCGGTCTTCTCGTCAAAACTCACGGTAGGACCGATTTTAGTCGACCCATCGACTGCCGTACGCCACCGAGCCGGTGCGGACGAAGAAGGCCTCTGACCGGAATCCCCGGATCAGAGGCCTTCTTCTCGCTGTGCGCGAGGGGGGACTTGAACCCCCACGCCCGTTAAAGGGCACTAGCACCTCAAGCTAGCGCGTCTACCTATTCCGCCACCCGCGCCTGGGCGAATTGCTTCCGCAACCGAGGATCGACACTATCACGACCCGGGCAGCGATCTGGACCCCGGTAACCTGGTCGGCATGCCTGGAGCCGACGCGTCCGTTTCGTCGTCCAGCCGGGGGGAAACCCTCCCCGAGGTCGCGGAGATCGCGCGCGATCTCATCCGGTTCGACACATCGAACTGGGGAGGCGGCACAGCCAACGGCGAGCGCGAGGCGGCCGAGTACGTCGGCGCCTACCTCGAAGCCGTCGGCGTACGCCCGGAGTATTTCGAACCCATTCCGGGGCGCACCAACGTGCACGCGCGAATCGCCGGGCGAGACCCCGCGAAGCCGGCGCTGGTCNNCGGTCGCCGAGCTCCTCCGCGCGGGCGAACAGCCCGAGCGCGACCTCATCCTCACGTTCTTCGCCGACGAGGAGAGCGGCGGCGTCGAGGGCTCCCAACTCGTCGTCGCCGAGCGTCCGGAGTGGTTCGCCGGGGCCACCGAGGCGATCAGCGAGGTCGGGGGATACTCCATCTGCGTCGATGACCGTCGAGCGTATCTCCTGCAGGTCGGCGAGAAAGCCCTGATCTGGATCCGACTCGTCGCACGTGGGCGGGCCGGCCACGGCTCGAGACTGCACCCCCACAACGCCCTCACGCGCCTCTCCGAGGCCGTCGCGGCTCTCGGGCGCACCGACTGGCCCGTGCACCTCACCGCGACGACCTCGCAGCTTCTCGACGGCCTCGCCTCGCTGACCAGCGGCGATGCCTCCGAGCCCGACGCGCTGGCCGCGCATACCGGTCCCGCGCAGGGTTTCCTGAGCTCGACGTTCCGCACCACGACGAACCCGACGGGCCTGAACGCGGGCTACAAACACAACGTCATCCCCGATCGTGCCGAAGCGCTGATCGACGTTCGGGTGCTGCCCGGCACCGAGGGAGCGGCACTCGCCGAGATCCGCCGGATCGTCGGCGACGACATCGAGATCGAGATCGTCCACCAGGACATCGGCCTCGAGGTACCGTTCGCGGGATCGCTGGTCGACGAGATGGTCGCCGTGCTCGACGCGCACGACCCCGGTGTTCCGGTCCTTCCCTATCTCATGGGCGGCGGCACCGACAACAAAGCCCTCGCAGCGCTCGGAATCGCCGGGTACGGCTTTGCGCCGCTTCGTCTGCCTGCCGACCTCGACTTCACCGGAATGTTCCATGGCATCGACGAGCGCGTCCCGATCGCCTCCCTCGAGTTCGGCCAGCGGGTCCTGATGGACCTGCTGCGCCGTTATTGACCAGCGGATGCCTCGGCCCGAGGCATCCGCTGACCACCGTCAGACCACCGCACCGGAAGCTGCCCATGCAATTCATCGAAGCCCTGATCCTCGGGATCGTCCAGGGACTGACGGAGTTCCTGCCGATCTCGTCGAGCGCTCATCTGCGCATCCTCGGAGAATTCCTGCCGTCGGCAACCGATCCCGGCGCGACCTTCACCGCGATAACCCAGATCGGCACCGAAGCAGCGGTGCTGGTGTATTTCCGGGGTACGATCGCGCGCGTCATCTCGCGGTGGGCGCAGTCTCTTGCCGGCAAGGTGCCGCGCAACGATCCGGATGTGCGGATGGGGTGGCTCATCATCATCGGCTCCGTGCCGATCGCCGTGCTCGGGTACCTGTTCCAGGACACCATCCGCGGGGCGTTTCGCAATCTCTGGCTCATCGCGGTGGTGCTGATCGTGTTCGGTCTGTTGCTCGGTGCCGCAGACCGCTGGGGCCGTCGGACGAGTGAACTGATGAATCTGACCTACCCGCACGGTCTCGCGCTGGGTCTCGCGCAGGCGCTCGCGCTCATTCCCGGAGTCTCGCGTTCGGGGGCGACGACGACCCTCGGTCTCGCACTGGGCTACACGCGCCCAGCGGCGGCCGAATACGCGTTCCTGCTCGCCGTACCCGCCGTGTTCGGATCCGGTCTGTATGAGCTCCTGCAGAGCTTCGAGGGACCCAGCGGACCCTACAGCTTGTTCGACACGGCGGCCGCGACGATCGTGGCCTTCATCGTGGGGCTTGCGGTCATCGCGTTCCTGATGCGGTATCTCAAGCGCGGGAGCTTCCTGCCGTTCGTGATCTACCGTCTGCTGCTGGGCGGCGCACTCATCGTCCTGCTCGTCACGGGTGTCCTCCAGCCCTACTGATCTGCGCGCCTCGGGCGTTCCGCGGACATCGGGAAGGAACCCTGGGGCAGAAAGCGCTTCGTGCGCCCTGTCCGGGCCCTGGTGCGCTCGTTCCACCTTTCCCATGCGCACCCGGCGAGCGACACGAGGGCGACTCTGGCGCACAGTGGCGAGCCCTGGCTGTGCAG
>DMUE01000110.1:0-190 GCA_003476465.1 Microbacterium sp.
GACGGGGTTCCGTAGCTTCTGCCGGGGCGGCGTCGGCGTCGGCGTCCATTTCGGCCAGCGCGGCGTCCCGGGGCTCAAGCGTCATGTCGTGCTCCTCCCGCCGCGGCGGCGTTCGCTCTCGAGGCGATGTCGGTGGTTGCTGGTGTGCTGCTCGTGCCCCACCCCAGACGATCGAAACCCTATCCGGTCG
>DMUE01000110.1:284-3325 GCA_003476465.1 Microbacterium sp.
CTCGAGGACGTCGCGTCGTCGTCGGGATCGTTTCGGCCCCGATCGCTGCGGCCGTATTCTTCGGCGTCATCGCCGGTGATGAGGCGCTCGCCTCCCGGGCCGGCTCCACTGCGGTGAGCGAGTTCCGCACGGTCGTGGTCGAGCCGGGTGATTCGCTCTGGTCGATCGCGCTCGCGGTCGCGCCCGGCGCCGATCCGCGCGATGTGATCGACGAGATCGTGCGCCTGAACGCGCTCGGCTCGTCGGCGGTGGATGCGGGCCAGCGCATCTCGGTCCCGGTGGACTTCGCCTCGTAGCGGACTTCGCCTGAGGGCGGCCCTTCGCTCGTTGCGGCTCGCGTCGTAGCATGGGAGGGGTGAGCACATCCCTCTCCGACCTCCCCATCCGTGACCAACTTCGGGGGAGGTCGCCCTACGGGGCACCGCAGGCCAGCGTTGCCATTGCTCTCAACGTCAACGAAAACACCCACCCGGTGCCGCAAGAAGTCGCCGACGACATCCTCGATGCGATCGCGGTGGCGCTTCGGGAGATCAATCGCTACCCGGATCGCGAGTTCGTGGCGCTGCGAGAGGCGTTCGCGGACTACCTGGGGCACGGCCTGACCGGCGAGAACATGTGGGCAGCGAACGGCTCGAACGAGGTCCTGCAGCACATCCTGCAGGCGTTTGCGGGTGCCGGCCGCACGGTTTTCGGCTTCGCCCCGACTTACTCGATGTACCCGCTGCTCGCGTCAGGTACCGGCGCCGAGTGGATCGCCGGCGAACGCGGGCATGACTTCACCCTCACGCCGGAGTTCGCGGCGGCTCAGGTCGCCGAAGCGGATCCGGATGTCATCCTGCTCTGCTCCCCGAACAATCCCACGGGAACGCCCCTCCCACTCGACGTCATCGAAGCGGTGTACGACGCCACCCGGGGTGTCGTCATTGTCGATGAGGCGTACGGCGAGTTCGCGCCGCGCGATCAGCGCTCGGCGCTGACGCTGCTGGGCGACCGCCCCCGATTGGCCGTGTCGCGCACCATGAGCAAAGCGTTCGCCTTCGCCGGGGCCCGCGTGGGCTACCTCGCCGCGGATCCCGCCTTCGTGGACGCTCTCCGACTCGTCCGCTTGCCCTACCACCTCAGCGCGCTGACGCAGGCGGCAGCCCTCGGCGCACTCCGTCACGCAGACACGATGCTCGCCATGGTCGACGACATCATCACCCAACGTGACCGCATCGGGGCGACCCTGTCGGCGCTGGGGTACGAGCCGTACGAATCCTGGGCCAACTTCGTCCTGTTCGGCGGTGTGGCGGATCCGGCCGCGACGTGGCGCGCTCTGCTCGAGCGCGGTGTGCTGGTGCGTGACGTCGGACTCCCGGGCACTCTGCGCGTCACCGCCGGCACCGAAGAAGAGACCACGACGTTCCTCGACCAACTCGCCTCGATAGACTCGCAGCCATGAGTGGGCGCACGGCGAGTAAGACTCGTCGCACGAGCGAGTCCTCTGTCGATCTCGAAATCGACCTCGATGGCACCGGCCGAAGCAGCATCGACACGACGGTCCCGTTCTTCGACCACATGCTCACGGCGTTCGCCAAGCACTCCCTGACCGATCTGACGGTGCGCGCCTCGGGTGACACGAACATCGATGCGCACCATACGGTCGAAGACGTCTCGATCGTCCTCGGCACCGCCATCCGCGAGGCCCTCGGAGACAAGGCGGGCATCTCGCGCTACGGCGACGCGCTGGTGCCGCTCGACGAGGCCCTCGCGCAAGCCGTCGTGGACATCTCCGGACGGCCGTACCTGGTGCACACGGGCGAGCCCGCGGGCTTCGAGCACCACCTGATCGGCGGGCACTTCACGGGATCGCTCGTGCGCCACACCTTCGAGGCCATCGCGTTCAACGGCGGGCTGACCGTGCACGTCCGAGTCCTGGCGGGGCGTGACCCCCACCACATCGCGGAGGCGGAGTACAAGGCGTTGGCGCGCGCGTTCCGCCGCGCCAAGTCGCTCGATCCGCTCATCGAGGGGATCCCGAGCACGAAGGGCGCGCTGTGACCGACCCCGGTATGCACACACCGGTAGGCGACGCACCGGATGTCTCAGGGTCGCCGCGCCCGGTGGTCGCGGTGCTCGACTACGGGTCGGGCAACGTCCACTCCGCGGTCAAGGCTCTCCAGGCCGCCGGCGCCCACGCGCAGCTGACCTCCGACCCCGACCTCGTGCTGGATGCCGAGGGACTCGTGGTGCCGGGCGTCGGTGCGTTCCGTGCCGTCATGGAGGCGCTGCGGGCGAGCGGGGGAGATCGGCTTATCGATCGCCGCCTGGCCGGCGGACGCCCCGTGCTCGGGATCTGCGTGGGCATGCAGGTCCTCTTCGAGTTCGGGGTCGAGCGTGGCGTCGAGACGGAAGGGCTGGGGGAGTGGCCGGGCGTCGTGCGCGAGCTCGATGCGCCCGTGCTGCCCCACACGGGCTGGAACACCGTGCGACCGGATGCCGGATCGAAGCTCTTCGCNNTTCCTCGCGGCCGTCGAGAACGGGCCGCTGTCGGCGACACAGTTCCACCCCGAGAAATCCGGAGCCGCGGGCATCCGACTTCTGGCGAATTGGATCGATGGACTGCGGCTGACTAAAATGTAGGTTTCGTGCCGATCCGTCCGTCTGACCCGCATCCTGCGGGTGTCCGACCCGGTGTCAACCGGCGCATCCGCCCACGCACGAGGATCCATGAACGACTTCTGCGCCACACCCCAGCTCGTCCTTCTTCCCGCTGTCGATGTTGCCCGCGGCAAGGCTGTCCGTCTCACGCAGGGTGAGGCCGGCACCGAAACCTTTCACGGCGACCCGGTCGATGCGGCTCTCGATTTTGCACGGCAGGGCGCGACGTGGATCCATCTCGTCGACCTCGATGCCGCTTTCGGCCGCGGCAACAACACCGCGATCCTGCGCAAGGTGATCAAGCAGGTCAAGGGGGTGCGGGTCGAGCTCTCGGGCGGTATCCGCGACGACAAATCCCTCGAGGCCGCCCTCGACAGCGGCGCCAGCCGCATCAACCTCGG
>DMUE01000110.1:3404-5894 GCA_003476465.1 Microbacterium sp.
GAACTCGTGCCGCTCGGTGTCGAGGGCGCCATCATCGGACGGGCCCTATACGCCGGCGCCTTCACGCTGGCTGAGGCGTTGGATGTCGCGGCCGGCTGAGCCGGACGACTCCGTGGGCGCCGGGCACACGCACGGCACCGACTCCGCGGGCTTCCCCTGGGAGGGCCGAGCCTTCCAGCCGAACCCGCACGCGGGCGACGACGGATCCGCGCCCGAGGCGTTCCTCCTCGCCCTCGCCGCCTTCCGGGCGGGCGAGGCGGGGCAGGCCGCCGTGGTCGACGCGTTGCGCGCGGAACGCCTGCTCATTCCGCTCGTCGCCGAGCGCGGAGAGACGGGAGTGGCTGCGTCGGGCCTCGTCGTCGACAAGACGCAGGAGTTGTCGATCGTGACGGTCGCCGCGCCGGATGGCCGGACGGTGCTGCCGGCTTTCTCGAGCGTCACCGCCTTGCGGGCATGGGATGCTTCGGCGCGTCCGATCCCCACGCCCGTGGCGCGCGCGGCCCAGGCGGCTGTCGGCGAGGGCACCGACCTCATCGTGATCGACCCGGGGTCCGAGACCGAGTTCGTCATCCGTCGCCCCGCGGTATGGGCGCTCGCGCAGGGTGAGCCGTGGTTGCCGTCGTCCGAGTCGGTAGAGGTGCGGCAGGCTTTCCTCGAGTCGATCGCCTCCGAGCTCGCGGCGATCGACATCGTCCTCGAACCAGGAGACCCGACCGCGCGCCTGCGCGGACCCGAGACGATCGTGCGCCTGAGTCTGGTGCAGGGCCTCGAGCGTCAGGAACTCGACCCCGTGCTCGCGCGCCTCGCTCAGCGCTGGGCCGCGGATGACCGCATCGCGACCCTCGTCGACTCGCTCACCGTCCGCCTGGAGCGCTCGGAGGGATGAGGGCGATCCGTCAGGTGACGGGCCCGGTCCACTTCTCGCCCGGGCCCTTGCCGATCGGGTCGGGGATGACGGATGCCTCGCGGAAGGCCAGCTGAACCGACCGGAGCCCGTCGCGGAGCGACCGGGCGTGCATGTCGCTCACCTCGGGGGCGGCCGCCGTAATCAGGCCCGCGAGGGCGTTGATCAGCTTGCGCGCCTCGTCGAGGTCCATCTGCGTTCCGGGATCGTCGGCAAGGCCGACCTTGACGGCGGCCGCGCTGAGGAGGTGAACTGCGGTCGTCGTGATCACCTCCACCGCCGGAACGTCGGCGATGTCGCGGGTCGCAGAGGATGCTGCGCGCTCCCGTTCTTCCCAGCGCGCCTGGGTCGCCGCATCGGGTTCTCGGCTCTGTGCTGCATTGGGGTCGGAAGGAATGGTACTCACGTCTCGCTCTCTGCTAGACTGCTGCGGGCTCCGGGACTTTTGTCTCGGTTCGAAGAGGATTCGCATCCCACCCGCGCCGGCCATAGGCCAGGCTAGCGGGTCCACGTGCCCCGCCGGACCGTCTCGATCTGAGGCGTGCGGTGGTCTGGGCACAAAGCCGGCGGACTGTATCGACTCCGCGCCGGGTGGAATGCGACGTCCGCTTCACCCGGAAACTCTCGTCTCCGGGTGCTTTCGCCCCGCGCGGCACCGCCGTGCGGTTACCTAGATCTAGAGGAGTTCCGCATCAGCGATCCCCGCACCAACGACCGCATCCGAGTGCCCGAGGTCCGACTCGTCGGCCCCGCAGGAGAGCAGATCGGTGTCGTCCGCATCGAGGCTGCTCTGCGCCTCGCACAGGAGGCAGAGCTCGACCTGGTCGAGGTTGCCCCGAACTCGAAACCGCCCGTGGTGAAGATCATGGATTACGGGAAGTTCAAGTACGAGGCTGCGCAGAAGGCGAAGGAAGCTCGCCGCAATCAGGCGAACACTGTCCTCAAAGAGGTCCGCTTCCGCCTCAAGATCGACGAGCACGACTACGAGACAAAGCGCAAGCGCGCCGAGGGCTTCCTGAAGACCGGAGACAAGGTCAAGGCGATGATCCTCTTCCGCGGCCGCGAGCAATCACGTCCCGAGCAGGGCGTGCGTCTTCTGCGCAAGTTCGCCGAGGATGTCGCCGAGTACGGCACGGTCGAGTCCAATCCGACGATCGACGGTCGGAACATGGTCATGGTGGTCGCACCGCACAAGAACAAGTCCGAAGTCAAGACCGAGCAGAACGCGAAGCGTGACGCCAACAAGCAGGCCGCACGTGAAGCCCGCGCACCTCGGGCCGAATCCGAGAACGCGGAATCGGTCTCCGAGTAGGACCCCTCATCCAATTCCCGCCTCGGCGGGTGCACACCCACGACGCCCTCCGGGGCCTCAGCAAAGGAAAACGAGATGCCGAAGCAGAAGACCCACTCGGGTGCCAAGAAGCGCTTCAAGATCACCGGCAGCGGAAAGCTCAAGAAGCAGCAGGCCGGAATGCGCCACAACCTCGAGGGCAAGTCGAGTCGTCGCACGCGTCGCCTGAACCAGGACCAGGTCCTGTCCAAGGCCGACACCAAGGTCGCCAAGAAGCTTCTCGGTCGCTGAGCGC
>DMUE01000065.1:0-1666 GCA_003476465.1 Microbacterium sp.
TGCTCGGGTGCGAGGTATGCCGCCGTGCCGATCGCGGTCCTAGGCGTGGTGAGCCGCGTGGTGTCGACGAGGTAGGCGATTCCGAAATCCGCGAGAGCCGGCCGAACGGTACCACGCGGAGTCAACGGTGCGCGCAGCAGAATGTTGGACGGCTTGACGTCACGGTGGATGATGCCCGCGCTGTGCACGACGTGCAGGGCCTCGCCCAGTTCGACGCCGAGCGCTGCCGCGTCTTCCGGCGACAGCGGACCCCTGCGCAGGCGCGCATCGAGGGTCCCGCCGTCGACGTATTCCATTACGAGGAATGCCAGCCCCTCTTCGGGCAGGTGCGCATCGTGGAGCGTGACGAGCGCGTGGTGATTCAGCGATGCGAGCAGACGCGTTTCCGAAACGCGGCGAGCCTCATCGCCTCGCCCGGCGGCGCCCTGCAGGAAAACCTTCACAGCAACGGTTCGACCGAGCCTCTGATCGGTGGCACGGTAGACCGTCGCCATGCCGCCCGAGCCCACGAATTCATCGAGGCGATAGCGCCCCGCGACGACATCGCCGATCTGCACACCGTTCATCAGCGTCGGCGCCTCTCCCCCGCGGCGCACGTCAGCTGCGCCGCGAGCGACGCCCCGAGGCGGCTCCCCAGATGAGCAGGACGATATCCGAGCCGCTCGTTCAGGATCCGCCCGGTGAACTTCGGCCACCAGAAACAGAGGCCCGCGAGCATCGCGAACACGACCGTCCCGAACACGACCGTCCCGAACACCACGTAATGGAAGTGCGCCACCACGAAGTAGGAGTCGGAGAGGTGGAAGTCCAGCGGCGGCGAGGCCAGGATGATTCCGGTCGGACCACCGAAGAGCAGGCTCGTGACGAGCGTGTTCCAGGTGAAGATCGGCATCCGCCACATCGTCATCCCGGGCGCACGCATCGTGATGATCGTCGTGATCAAATTCGCCNNTTCATGCCGGTGCGCAAGCGTGGGAGGCATCGTGCGCTCAGGACGGGCCGACGGCCCGCGCCTGCTCCGCCGCGGCGGCGGCGCCGTCACGGAACGGTTCGCCGTGGCCCGGCAGAAGCAGCGCCGCGCCCGTCGCTTCGAGCGCGGCGAGCGAGTCCAGGGCCTCGCTACTGTCTGCGGTGGCCGCACCCGCGACGATACGCGGGCCGCGCTCGGCCGTAAAGGGGTCGTACGTCACCAGCGCGTCGCCCGTGAACAGCAGTCCCTCGTCCGCCTTGAAGTAGGCGCAGTGCCCCTGGGTGTGCCCCGGCGACCACACCGGGGTCAGGCCACCGGGAAGATCCAGTCGCACGCCCGGCACGACATCCGACTTCGCCACGACACCCTTCACCCCGAGCGCTCCCGCGGCGACCATGCGCACGAGCGTGGGCACGGTCGCGGGGTTGCGCACCGGATAGGTCAGGGGGCTGGCCTCGTGGGCGGAGCGGTACGGATGCCTCGCCAGCCGCTGATCGGCCGAGTGCACGTGCGATGCCACACCGTGCCGGGCGGCGAGCCGGTGGCACACGCCCACGTGGTCGACGTGTCCGTGTGTCAGCAGGACGGCCGAGATGTCCGAGGGTCCGGCGCCGAGCGAGCGGAGTACCTCGAGCAGCTGAGACCAGGCCGCCGGCAGGCCCGCGTCGACCAGCACGAAGCCGTCGGCGTCCCTGA
>DMUE01000065.1:1688-4634 GCA_003476465.1 Microbacterium sp.
AGGGCAGCCGATGCCCTTATGGTGGCAGGACCATGACCCTTCGCATCGGATACAAGGCCAGCGCCGAGCAGTTCAACCCTCGAGAACTCGTCGAACTGGCCGTCTCCGCCGAGGTGCACGGTTTCGAGTCGGCCTTCGTGAGCGACCATTTCCAGCCCTGGCGGCATACCGGCGGACACGCGCCGTTCTCGCTGGCCTGGCTCGCCGCGGCGGGCGAGCGCACCTCGACCCTCGTGCTCGGGACGAGCGTGCTGACGCCCACATTCCGATACAACCCCGCGGTTCTGGCACAGGCATTCGCGACACTCGGATGCCTGTATCCCGAGCGCATCATCGCCGGGTTCGGAACGGGAGAGGCACTCAACGAAATCGCGGCGGGCTTCTCAGGCGCGCAAGAGCAGGACTGGCCGGAGTTCCGCGAGCGCTTCGCACGACTTCGTGAAGCGGTGCGTCTCATGCGGGAATTGTGGGCCGGACAGCGTGTCAGCTTTGCGGGCGACTACTACTCGACACAGGATGCTTCGGTCTACGACCGCCCCGAGGGCGGCCTGCCGGTCTACATCGCGGCGGGCGGTCCGATCATGGCGAAGTACGCCGGGCGTTCGGGCGACGGCATGATCTGCACGTCCGGGAAGGGCTGGGACCTCTACACCGAGCGGCTCCTGCCCGCCCTCGCCGAGGGGATGGAAGCGGCGGGAGGACGGAGCGCGGACGGGATCGATCGGATGATCGAGATCAAGGTCTCGTACGCGACCACGTACGACGAGGCACTGACCAATACGCGGTTCTGGTCGCCGCTCTCCCTGACAGCCGAGCAGAAGCATTCCCTGACCGATCCCGTGGAGATGGAGCGCGCCGCGGACGCTCTGCCCATCGATCAGGTGGCGAAGCGGTGGATCGTAGGATGTGACGCCGACGAGGTGTCGTCAGAGATCATGCGCTACGTGGACGCTGGCTTCAATCACATCGTTCTGCACGCGCCGGGCCACGACCAGCTGACGTTCATGCGCCTGTTTGAACGGGACCTGCTGCCACGCCTGCGGGCGAACGAGATCGGCTGAGAATGCTGGAGATCTGGGCCCTCGAAGGCATCCCCGAGGTCACGACGGGTGCCGATTTGGTCACCGTCCTCGCCGATGCGTCGGGCGGCCTGCTGCGTGAGGGAGACATCCTGGTCGTCACCTCGAAGATCGTGTCCAAGGCCGAAGGTCGCTTCGTCCCGGCGTGCGACCGCGAGGACGCGATCACCGCCGAGACGGTTCGGCCTGTGGCATCCCGAACGTACGGGGAACACACGATACGCATCGTGGAGAACCGACTGGGAATCGTGGCCGCCGCAGCCGGTGTCGATGCCAGCAACACCCCGGAGGGCACGGTGCTGCTGCTTCCCGAGGATCCGGACGCCTCGGCACGATCCCTCGCCGCGGGGTTGCGTGCTCGCCTCGGAGTCGCTCTCGGGGTGATCATCTCGGACACGCTGGGACGAGCGTGGCGCGAGGGGCAGACCGACAGCGCGATCGGAGCTGCCGGAGTGCTGGTGTTCGAGGACTTGCGCGGCAGCGTCGATGCCCAGGGCCGCGCGCTGTCGGCGACCCTGCCCTGCGTCGCAGACGAGCTGGCCAGCGCCGCAGACCTCGTCAAGGGCAAGGCGGCCGGCAGGCCCGTCGCGATCGTTCGCGGTCGAGGCGATCTGGTCGGATCGATCGATCTCCCGGGCGCTCGGTCGATCGTGCGGGAGGCCGAGAAGGACATGTTTCGTCAAGGAGCCACCGAAGCGTACGCCGACGGTTACGCGGCCGGCCTGGCAGGAGCGGACCCGCGCTGACGATGGGTTTCGCACAGATGACGCCCACGTGGCGACTCGTGACGATGCGTCGGCTCTGCCCTGACTGTGACACGGATCCGCGACAGGTGAGAGGATGAGGCGATGACGGCCTTCACCGCGAAGCGTATGGACGCCGCACGCGCCGAGTCGCTCCTTGCCGCCGAAGGCGAGGAGCTCTCCGCTGTGCTCGCCGCCGCCTCGGACCTTCGTGACGAGGGCCTCCGGCGAGCCGGGCGCCCCGGGGTCATGACGTACTCGCGCAAGGTTTTCTTACCGCTCACTACCCTGTGTCGCGACAGATGCCATTACTGCGTCTTCGTCGATACGCCGAATCAGCTCGCGCGCACGCACAAGCCGCTCTACATGGCTCCCGAGCAGGTGCTCGCCATCGCGCGCCGGGGTGCCGAACTCGGCTGCAAAGAGGCCCTCCTCACGCTCGGTGACCGCCCAGAGGATCGCTGGCCAGCCGCCCGCGCCTGGCTCGACGAGCACGGGTACACCTCGACCCTCGACTACGTGGGCGCGATGGCACGACTCGTGCGCGAAGAGACCGGCCTCCTCCCCCACCTCAATCCGGGAGTCATGACTCTCACTGAGCTGAAAACCCTCCGATCCACCGCGCCTTCCATGGGGATGATGCTCGAGACGACGTCGCGCCGCCTGTTCGAGGAACCCGGCCAAGCACACTATGGCTCCCCGGATAAGGACCCGGCGCTACGCCGGCGTGTCCTCGACGATGCCGGGATCGCGCAGGTGCCGTTCACCACGGGGATTCTGGTCGGCATCGGTGAGACCCTGAGCGACCGGGTCGAATCGCTCCTCGCGATCCGCGATGCCCACGAACGGCACGGACACATCCAAGAGGTGATCGTGCAGAATTTCCGCGCGAAGCCCCGGACCGCCATGCGTGCAGCGCCCGATGCGGGCCTGCGCGAGTACGTCGCCGCCATCGCGGTCGCCCGACTGTTACTCGGCCCCGACATGCGCATCCAGGTACCGCCGAACCTGTCCGATCCCGACGAACTCGCCCTCCTCGTCGCAGCGGGCGCGGATGACTGGGGCGGCGTCTCCCCGCTTACCGCCGACCACGTCAATCCCGAGCGGCCGTGGCCGCAGATCGA
>DMUE01000067.1 GCA_003476465.1 Microbacterium sp.
CTGCAGCTGCCCGCGGCGCTGTATCGGCTGCGATGGACGACCCTGGTGATCGCCGCCGCCTTCGTCGTGGTCGTGGTCGTCGTCGCCGCGTGGGTGGCGGGGGATCCCGCGCTGGTCGACGCGCTCGGCGACCGGGCGGGGCTTGAGTACTATGCCCAGGAGGAGTTCACCGACTACTACTCCGACAACCCCGCAGCCGTGTTCGCGGGCACCGTGTGGACCAACAACGCCTGGATCGCCGCCCAGTGCGTCCTCTTCGGCATAACGGGCTTCTGGCCGGTGATGGTGCTGATCCAGAACGCGATCGGGGTGGGCACCGCCGCGGCCGTCATGTTCGCCTTCGACCGTGGGGATGTCTTCGTCCTGTTCATCCTTCCCCACGGGCTTCTCGAGCTGACGTCCATCTTCGTCGCCGGTGCGGCGGGACTCCACATCTTCTGGGCGTGGATCGCCCCAGGACCGCGGACGCGAGGCGTGGCGCTCGCTGCCGCGGGACGATCGCTGGTGACGGTGGCGATCGGCCTGGTTCTCGCGCTGCTGGTCTCCGGGATCATCGAAGGCTTCGTCACCGCACAGCCGTGGCCGTGGGTGATCAAGATCGGGATCGGTGCCCTCGCCCTCGGGGCGTTCCTCTTCTACATGGTCGTCGTCGGGGCTCGCGCGGCGCGGCTGGGCGAGACCGGTGATCAGCGCGAATCGGAGGCGGGCCCATCGACCCTGGTGTCGGGCTGAGCACGAACCGCCGATCCCCTTCTCACGGCTGCGCTTTTGAGTCGATCAAAACTAGGGCTACGCTCACAGTATGAGCATCGTCCCCCACCCCGCACCCGGTGCGGATGCCGCCGAACTCATCCGGCGAGCGGGCCTGCGGGTGACCGAGCCCCGCCGGGCGGTGGTCGAGGCCCTCCGCGTTCGGGCGCATGCCAGCGCGGACGCGGTCTTCCAGCTCGTCACCTCGTCGGTACCGCAGACCAGCCTGCAGTCGGTCTACAACGCGCTCGGCGATTTCGCCCAGGCGGGGCTCGTGCGCCGCATCGAGCCCGCGGGTCACCCCGGCCTCTACGAACTGCGTGTGGACGACAACCACCACCACGTCATCTGCAGCTCGTGCGGCGCAGTCGCGGACATCGATTGCGCGATCGGTGCGGCCCCCTGCCTCGCTCCCGCCGACCCGCACGGCTTCACCATTCACACCGCCGAGGTGACGTACTGGGGGGTGTGTACCGCCTGCGCGGCCGCCGGAGACCCCGCAGGAGCGGATGCATCCGTCTTGCCGTCCTCCCTTTCCCCGACGTCGGCGTCCGCGCCGTCGTGAGCGGCGACTTTCACGACTCCCGATCCCCCAACTGAAGCCCCGAAAGGAATGACCATGAGCGAACCCGACGACACGACCACGGGTATCGGCGACGACCCGACCGGCATCGACCAGTCGGTCACCGACATCGACACGCCCGTCGATGACCGCGAGGACGGCGAGACGCGCCCGAGCCCGAATCCGGACGACGCGAGCTGCCCCGTCATCCACGGACAGTCCTCGGCCCCCTCTCAGGCCCGGCCGCAGGCACAGCCCCACCCCACCACGGGCTCGGCGAACCGCGTGTGGTGGCCGAACCAGCTCAACCTCAAGATCCTCGCGAAGAACCAGCCGGCACGCGACCCGCTCGGAGCGGACTTCGACTACCGGGCCGCATTCGAGTCGCTGGATCTCGCCGCCGTCAAGGCCGACATCGCCGCGACGCTCACGAACAGCCAGCCCTGGTGGCCCGCCGACTTCGGCAACTACGGCCCCCTGATGATCCGCATGGCCTGGCACTCGGCGGGCACCTACCGGGTCACCGACGGCCGCGGCGGTGGCGGAACCGCCCAGCAGCGCTTCGCTCCCCTGAACAGCTGGCCCGACAACGTCAGCCTCGACAAGGCCCGCCGGCTGCTGTGGCCGGTCAAGAAGAAGTACGGTCAGAGCCTGTCGTGGGGCGATCTGATGATCCTCGCGGGCAATGTCGCGCTCGAGACGATGGGCTTCGAGACCTTCGGTTTCGGGGGCGGCCGCCCCGACGTCTGGGAGCCGGACGACGACGTGTACTGGGGCCCCGAGACCACGTGGCTCGCGGACGAGCGCTACGAGGGCGATCGCGAACTCGACAAGCCGCTCGCGGCCGTACAGATGGGCCTGATCTATGTCAACCCGGAGGGCCCCAACGGCAACCCCGATCCGCTGGCGTCGGCCCGCGACATCCGCGAGACCTTCGGTCGCATGGGGATGAACGACGAAGAGACCGTCGCACTCATCGCCGGTGGCCACACGTTCGGCAAGACCCACGGCGCGGCCCCCGACACGAACCTCGAGGCGAACCCGGAGGCGGCCGGGCTGGAGCAGCAGGGCCTCGGCTGGAAGAACAACTTCGGCTCCGGCACGGGCGACGACACCATAACGTCCGGACTCGAGGTCACCTGGACCTATCACCCCACGCGCTGGGACAACGAGTTCTTCCACATCCTGTTCGCCTACGACTGGGAGCTCATGAAGAGCCCCGGCGGTGGCCACCAGTGGCGTCCCGTGAACGGCGCCGGAGCCGACATGGTGCCGCTCGCGCACGACCCGGCGAAGCGCCGCGAGCCCCGCATGCTCACGAGCGATCTGGCCCTGCGGATGGACCCGGACTACGAGAAGATCTCGCGCCGCTTCCTCGAAGACCCGGATGTCTTCGCCGACGCGTTCGCGCGCGCCTGGTTCAAGCTCACCCACCGTGACATGGGACCGATCGCCCGCTACCTCGGCCCCGAGGTACCCGGCGAGGAGCTCATCTGGCAGGACCCGGTGCCCGCCGTCGACCACACGCTGCTCGATCCGGCGGACGCCGCGGCGCTCAAGCAGCAGATCGTGGCCTCGGGCCTCACGGTCGCCGAACTCGTCGCGACGACGTGGGCCGCGACCTCCACCTTCCGGGGCAGCGACAAGCGCGGTGGGGCGAACGGTGCGCGCATCCGCCTCGCCCCGCAGAAGGACTGGAGCGTGAACAAGCCCGAGCAGCTGGCACGGGTTCTCGGCGTGCTCGAGGGCGTGCAGGCATCGTTCAACGATGCCCGTACGGACGGCAAGAAGGTCTCGCTGGCCGACCTGATCGTGCTGGCCGGCAACGCGGGTGTCGAGAAGGCGGCGCAGGATGCCGGTTTCGCCGTCGAGGTGCCATTCCACCCGGGTCGTACAGATGCCACTCAGGAGCAGACGGACGAGCTGTCGTTCGGACATCTCGAACCGGCCGCCGACGGATTCCGCAACTACCAGGGGCCCCTCGCGCCGATGCCGGCCGAGTACCACCTGATCGACCGGGCCAACCTGCTGACGCTGACCGCCCCCGAGATGACCGTGCTCGTCGGTGGACTGCGCGTCCTCGGTGCGAACTGGGACGACTCGGCGTACGGGGTCTTCACGGACCGCCCCGGCGTCCTGACGAACGACTTCTTCGTGAACCTGCTCGATCTCGGCACGACGTGGCAGCCCCTCGACCCGGGCTCGCACGCCTTCGAGGGGCGGCGCGACGACTCGGGCGAGGTCTTCGGACGCGGCACGCGCGTCGACCTGCTGTTCGGTTCGAACTCCGAGCTGCGGGCCCTCGCCGAGGTGTACGCCTCGGACGACGCGCACGAGAAGTTCGTCCGCGACTTCGTGTCGGCGTGGGGCAAGGTCACGGAGCTCGACCGCTTCGACCTGGCCTGACCCCTCTTCACGCGCGTGCGGCCCGTCCCTTCCGGGGCGGGCCGCGCTCGTGGTTCCGGGAGCGGCGCTACTTCGTGCGCGCCTCCGCCTGCGCCGGGAAGGCCGGCTTCGGCTCGAACAGGGCACGGTGTACGAAGCCGGCTATCAGGCCACCGAGCAGCGGGAAGACGATGAACACCCAGAGTTGGGCGAGCGCATCACCGCCGCCGTAGATCGCGGTGGCGATCGAGCGCGCCGGGTTGACCGACGTGCCGTCGATCGGGATGGTCGCGAGGTGGATGAACGTGAACGTGAGGCCGATTGCCAGGCCCGCGAGCGCCGGACCCGTGCCGCGTGAGGCGTGCGTCACACCGAGGATCACCAGCACCAGAATGCCCGTGAAGAGCACCTCGGCGATGGCCGCGGCTCCGATGCCGAAGCCGCCGGGGGAGTGTTCGGCGAAGCCGTTGCTGGCGAAGCCCCCGTCCTGGGCGCCCTGGAGCCATCCGTCCGGCCCGAACAGGCCGATGAGCACGATCAACGTCGTGCCCAGGGCGCCGCCGGCCAGCTGAGCGACGATGTACCCGGGCGCGCTGCGCCACTCGAAACGCCCGGATGCCGCGAGGCCGAGCGTCACGGCCGGGTTGAAGTGCCCACCCGAGATCGGGCCCCAGGCGTAGATGCCCGCCATCAGCGTCAGCCCGAAGGCGAGGGAGACGCCGACCAAGCCGACGCCCNNGGCGAACAGCGCGGTGCCGATCGAGCCGAACACGAGCAGAAAGGTGCCGAGGGCCTCTGCGGTGAGTTTCGTGGCGGTGGAGGGCGTTGGGGCGGTATCCGTCATGGCGGACTCCTCTCTTCAGTGCCGAGCGTAGCGGTGCAGATTCCCAGCGCGAGGGAGCCGGCGGCGCGGTGAGAGGACGCAACATGCCGTGCGTCCCCGATGCGGCACGGCATGTCGCGTCCACTCGTGCGGGCGCAAGGCCGGGCGGAGGCCCGCGGAGGGTCGGGGGAACCGCAACCTACAGTCGCCCGGCGGCCTTGAGCTCGAGATAGCGGTCGGCGATCTGCGGCGGCAGGTCGTCCGGCCCGCGCAGGATCGCCTCGGCGCCCAGGTGGGTGAGGGCCTGGGTGAGCCGGCGAGCGTCGAGCAGACTGCGCTCGGCCGCGGCGGCGAGCCACAACTGGTCGCTGCGATCCCGCTTCGCCGCAGTCTGCTCCAGCAGCACATCCGTGACCGCGCCGAGCAGGACTCGGCCGCGCGCGGTCACGGTGGGCACACGAGTGAGCAGGGCCCGGCTCGCGCTCGGCGCGTCGAGCGCGGTCAGCAGCACGACGAGCGAGGGGTGCGACGCGAGCCGTCCGGCCTGCGCGAATGCGGCATCCCAGTCCATGTCGATCAGCTGCGGTTCGACCTGAGCCATCGCGTCCACCAGCGCGGGCAGCAGACGTGCGCCGCGCACCCCGCTCACGCGTGCGCGCACGACGCGGTCGAACATCAGCAGGTGCACGTTGTCGCCGGCACGGTCGGCCAGCGCGGCCAGCAGCAGCGCAGACTCCATCGCCGCATCCAGGCGCGTGCCCTCCCCGACGCGCGCGGCGGATGTCCGACCCGTATCGATGACGATCACGACGTGGCGGTCGCGCTCGGGGCGCCACGTGCGCAGCATCGTCGTGCGGGCCCGCGCGGTGGCGCGCCAGTCGATCGAGCGCACGTCGTCGCCCCGCACATATTCGCGCAGGGAGTCGAACTCGGTGCCCTGACCGCGGACCTGGACGCTCGTGCTGCCGTCGAGCTCGCGCAGCCGCGCGAGACGCGAGGGCAGGTGACGGCTCGCGGTGAACGGCGGAAGGACACGGATCGCCGCGGGCGCCGACGTCACCGTCTGCCGCCCGGCGAGACCGAGGGGCCCGATGCTCCGCACGGCGACGAACGCCGTGCGCCGCTCGCCCCGGCGGCGCGGGAGGAAGGTCATGGGCAGCGTCCGGCTCTCACCGGGCGGGATGTCCAGGCGCAGTCGCGCGGGGTCCGCTCCGGCGGTCGGCTCCCACCCGTCGCGAAGGAACCCCCGCAGCCGACGTCGGCCCGTCGCCGCGACGGTGATCGTGCCCTGCACAGGCACCCCGAGGCGCGCGCGTGCCGGCAGGTCGCGCTCCACGCGGATGGCCCGCGGATCCGCGGAGGCCGAGACATCCGCTGCCGTGAGCACGACGCAGAGCACCAGCCATCCCGCGACACCCGACCAGGCCACCCGGCCCGAGGCGTCCGACGCGCCCGGCCCGCCCGCGGCGAGCGAGAGCAGGATGATGGGCGCGACGCCGGCGCCGACGAGAGCGGCGAGACGTCCGGTCACGAACACGTCGGCTCCTACAGCGGCACGGGGGTCTGCTGCACGACCTGGCGCAGGATCGCGTCGGCCGTGACACCCTCGATCTCGGCTTCGGTGCGCATCCGGATGCGGTGCCGCCAGGTGGGCACGAGCATCGTCTGCACGTGGTCCGGGGTTATCCCGGGGTAGCCCCCGAGCCACGCCCAGGCCTTCGCCGCGGCGAGCAGCGCGGTCGACGCACGCGGGCTCGCGCCGAGCTGCACCGACGGGCTGGAACGGGTGGCGCGGGCGAGGTCGACGACATATGCGAGCATGTCGTCGGTGGCGGCTACGGATGCTGCGGCTCGCTGCGCGGCGTGCACGTCGGCGATCGTGACGACGGGCTCGAGACCGGCCGCCCCGAGGTCGCCGGGCGAGAATCCGGTGGCGTGGCGACGAAGCACCGAAACCTCCGACTCGCGGTCGGGAGCATCGATGACGAGTTTGAGCAGAAACCGGTCGAGTTGCGCCTCGGGCAGCGAGTAGGTCCCGTCGTGTTCGACCGGGTTCTGCGTTGCGGCGACCAGGAACGGGTCGGGGAGGGGGCGGGTCACGCCATCCGCTGAGACCTGACCCTCTTCCATGGCCTCGAGCAGGGCCGACTGCGTCTTCGGGGGCGTGCGGTTGATCTCGTCGGCGAGCAGGATGTGCGTGAAGACCGGCCCCTCGCGGAATTCGAACTCGCCCGCCTGCGCGTCGTACACGAGCGAGCCCGAGACGTCCCCGGGCATGAGGTCGGGGGTGAACTGAATGCGCCTTGTGTCGAGGCCGAGGGCGCGGCTGAAGGATCGCACGAGCAGGGTCTTGGCCACACCCGGCACGCCTTCGAGCAGCACATGACCGCGGGCGAGCAAGGCGATGAGCAGGCCAGACACGGCGCCGTCCTGCCCGACGACGGCCTTGCCCACCTCCTCGCGCACGCGGTTCATCGATTCCCGCAGGCTCTCATCGCTCATCCGTCTTCTCCTCGATCGTTCTGGTTCTGCGTGGGAATCATGCCGCCGCGGATGCCTGCCACGACGCCGTCCTCGAGGCCCCGGAGCGCGTCGCTCAGCCGCAGCAGATCGGCCTCCGTGGCGGGTTCGTCCTCGATCAGTACGCGCCGCGCGTCGCGGGGGGAGATCCCGACGAGACCGGCCGAGGCATCCGCGATGTGCGCGGCGCTCGCCGCAGGCGGAAGGGCGAGTGCGCGCCGCAGACGCTCGAGGGTGCCCAGGCGCAGGGCATCGGCGGCGTGCACGGCGTCGCGCCCCCGCTCGTACAGCCGACCCCGGCCCTCCATGGTCTCGGTCGCGCGCGCCGTCACCGGCAGGCGTTCCGCGACGAGGGGTCCGAACCGTCGACCGCGCCAGAGCGCCGCGGCCAGGGCACTCGCGACGAGCAGCACGACAGCAGGCGTGACCCAGCCGGGGGTCAGCTCTCCGAGGGAGGGCTCGTCCGAGACGTCGCTGTCACCCGGCGACGGAACATACCAGGCGAGGTTCGGCAGGCGTCCCATCAGATTGAGGGCGAGTGCGGCGTTGCCGTTCTCGGCGAGGCTGTCGTTCGTGAGGAGTCCGTGTCCGTCGAAGGCTGCCACAGATCGGTCTGCGTCCATTCGGACGAGCAGACCGTAGGCGTCCCCGACCGGGTAGCAGCCGTCGGCGTTCGACGAACCGGACTCGAGAACACGTCCGGGCACCACGTCACCCGCCCGCACCGCGGCGCCCACGTCGCACGCGGGGGCGACGGCCTGCGCTGGGGCCACCCCGCCCGCGCTCGCACCGGGGAGGAGCAGATCCACGCCGCGAGCGCG
>DMUE01000083.1 GCA_003476465.1 Microbacterium sp.
CTCGAGAAGCGCGGTTCGAGCTTTCACTGGGGAGACGAACCGCGGAAGAAGGACGAGCTCGTCGAGGTGTCGAAGACGCCGACGGATGGCCGGATCGTCGTCGTGCAGCAGGCGCTGCGAGCCGGCGCGACCGTGCCCGAGATGTTCGAGGCGACGGGCATCGACCCCTGGTTTCTCGACCAGATCCTGCTCATAAACGAGGTCGCAGACACCCTGCGCGACGCGTCCGAACTGGACGCCGCGACCCTCGTTTTCGCGAAGCAGCACGGCTTTTCGGACGGGCAGATCGCGCAGCTGCGGGGCCTGTCGGAGGAGGAGGTCCGCGGCATCCGCCACAGCCTCTCGATCCGGCCCGTCTACAAGACCGTCGACACCTGCGCGGGGGAGTTCCCGGCGCTCACGCCGTACCACTACTCCAGCTACGACTTCGAGACCGAGGTCACGCCCTCCGACCGCCAGAAGGTCGTGATCATCGGATCGGGCCCCAACCGCATCGGACAGGGCGTCGAGTTCGACTACTCGTGCGTGCACGCGTCGTTCGCCCTGTCGGACGCGGGTTACGAGACCGTCATGGTCAACTGCAACCCCGAGACGGTCTCGACCGACTACGACACCTCAGATCGGCTGTACTTCGAGCCGCTGACACTCGAGGACGTGCTCGAGGTGCTGCACGCCGAGTCCGCATCGGGGGAAATCTTCGGCGTCGTCTGCCAGCTCGGCGGACAGACGCCGCTGGGGCTGGCGAAGGGCATCGAGGAGGCGGGCTACCGCATCCTCGGCACGAGCCCGGCCGCCATCGACCTTGCCGAGGAGCGCCAGCTGTTCAGCGAGATCCTCGACACCGCGGGTCTCGTGGCACCGCGCCACGGCACCGCGACGGATGCCGGGGGCGCTGTCGCCGTCGCCGAGGACATCGGTTACCCTGTGCTGGTTCGCCCCAGCTTCGTGCTGGGCGGTCGCGGTATGGAGATCGTGTACGACACCCCGAGCCTGCGCGACTATTTCGTGCGGACTGCGGGTGAGGTCATCATCGGACCCGGTATGCCGCTGCTGGTCGACCGCTTCCTGGACGATGCGGTCGAGATCGATGTCGATGCGCTCTACGACGGCACCGAGCTGTACATCGGCGGCGTCATGGAGCACATCGAAGAGGCGGGCATCCACTCCGGCGACTCGGCGTGCACTCTTCCGCCCATTTCGCTCGGTCGCTCTGAGATCGACCGCGTTCGTGGTGCGACACTCGCGATCGCCCAGGGCATCGGCGTCCGCGGGCTCCTGAACGTCCAATTCGCGATCAGCGCCGGGATCCTCTACGTCATCGAGGCGAACCCGCGTGCCAGCCGCACCGTGCCGTTCGTGTCGAAGGCGCTCGGGATCCCGCTGGCCAAGGCGGCGGCTCGCGTGATGTCCGGAACGACGATCGACGAATTGAAGACCGAGGGCCTGCTGCCCGCGTCGGACGGTTCGCGGGTTCCGCTGGACTCCCCCGTCTCGGTCAAAGAAGCCGTGCTGCCCTTCAAGCGGTTCCGCACGAAGGACGGGCAGACGGTCGACTCGGTACTCGGCCCTGAGATGCGCTCGACCGGTGAGGTCATGGGCATCGACAAGGACTTCCCGACCGCGTTCGCCAAGAGCCAGGCCGCCGCATACGGCGGCATGCCCCTGTCGGGCAGGGTCTTCATCTCGGTTGCCGACTCGGACAAGCGCGCGGTGATCCTCCCGGCGCATCGCCTGCAGGAACTCGGATTCGCCATCGTCGCGACCGAGGGCACCGGAGAGATCCTCGCCCGCAACGGCATCGACGTCCGGATCGTCAAGAAGTACAGCGAGACGCAGGCCTCCGGCGAGGCGAACGTCGTGGACCTGATCAACGCGGGCGAGATCGACATGATCGTCAACACCCCGAGCGGCCGGTCGGCGCGGGCGGACGGGTACGAGATCCGCGCCGCCGCGGTGGCCGCCGACAAGGCGTTGTTCACGACGATAGCCGTGCTCGGCGCTGCCGTCAGCGCCATGGGCGCCGTGCGGCAGGGCTTCGACGTCAGGAGCCTGCAGGAGTATGCCCAGGATCGGGCGGCACGCGCGTGAACGCGTCGCCGGTGACGTTCGGGGACCGCATCCGGGCGGCCTTCGACACGCGCGGGCGATTGTGTGTCGGCATCGATCCGCATGACGCGCTGCTCGATCAGTGGGGGCTGGATGTCACGGCCGGCGGCGTGCGGACCTTCGGCCTGCGCGTCGTCGAGGCCGCGGCCGGCCATTGCGCCATCGTCAAGGCGCAGGTGTCGTTCTTCGAGCGGTTCGGTTCCGCCGGATTCGGAGCGCTGGAGGAGATTCTGGCCGCCGCGCGGGCGGCGGGAATCATCGTGATCGCTGACGCCAAACGCGGTGACATCGGCTCGACGATGGATGCCTACGCGCAGGCGTGGCTCGCACCGGGATCGCCCCTCGAAGCCGACGCGGTGACGCTCAGTCCCTACCTCGGCGTCGGTGCCCTCCAGGACACGCTGCGCTATGCCGTGTCGCAGGGCAAGGGCGCCTTCGTCCTCGCGGCGACGAGCAATCCCGAAGCATCCGGTCTGCAGAAGGCCCGGGTATCCGGGGGATCGACGGTCGCCGGTTCGGTCGCCGCCGCCGTGACCGCTTTCAACGCCGAGACGACGCCGGCGGGCTCGTGGGGAAGCATCGGTCTCGTGATCGGTGCGACAGTGGATCCCACCGACCGAGGTCTGCCCGGTTTCCTCGATCCGATCGCGCCGATCCTCGCGCCCGGTTTCGGGCATCAGGGAGCACGGTCGGAGGATCGTGAGACGATCTTCGGGCGCCTCGCTGCAGCGGTGATCGTGGCGGAGAGCCGCAGCATCCTGGCGGCGGGACCACACCGCACCGCCTTGGCGCGCGCGATGGATGACAGGCAAAGCACGGAGGGGATGATCGGTGACTGAGCCGACAGGGGACGTGGAAAGCGCAGGCGGGCGACGAGGGGGCACACCGCCGGACGTGGATCGCGCGGCAGCATCGCGCCTGGCGATTGCGGCGCGCCGCGAACGCGCGGCGCTGAAGCGCGACGTCACGACCCGGGTGATCACGCCCCAAGAGCTGCTCCGTCGCGCATGGGCGTCGCCCGATTCCGCCGCCGCGGCCATGCGAGTCCCCGACTTCCTCACCTGCATCCCCGCGATCGGGGAGGGCAAGCGCGACAAGATCCTCGCCCAGCTCGGCATCTCGCCGGTGAAGCGGTTGGGCGGCCTCGGTATCCGCCAGCGGAAAGATCTGCGTGCGTTTCTGGACGAGCGCCTGCCCGAACCCCGACCCCGGCCCGGTCGGAGCCGCCTCATCGTGCTCGCCGGCCCGACGGCCGTCGGCAAGGGCACGGTCGCTGCCCACATCGCCGAACACCACCCCGAGATCCTGCTCTCGGTCTCGGCGACCACGCGCCCGCCCCGCCCCGGCGAAGAGGAAGGCCGGCACTACTTCTTCGTCGACGACGCGGAGTTCGATCGCATGGTCGGCGCGGGCGAGCTTCTCGAGCACGCGACGGTCCACAACCGCTACCGGTACGGCACCCCGCGCGAACCCATCGAACGCGCCCTGAACGAGGGTCGGACCGTTTTGCTCGAGATCGATCTGCAGGGCGCGCGACAGGTGCGCCAGAGCATGCCCGACGCGATGCTCGTGTTCCTGCTGCCGCCGAGTTGGGATGAGCTGATCAACCGGCTCGTCGGCAGGGGCACCGAGATCGCCGAGGAGCGTGCCCATCGATTGAAGACCGCAAAGGGCGAGCTCGCGGCGCAACGGGAATTCGACTATCTCGTGGTGAACGAGGACGTCGCGGCTGCCGCAGAAGAGGTCGCGGCGCTCGCTCGCACGTAGCCGGTCCCGCCTCGCGTGCGTATTCGGATCACATAGCAGCCGAAGGCACTCCGTTTCGCAAAGTTACGATCGAATGTGTCATTCGTGGCGGGGGCCACGACGATGAAGACGTGTCCGCATCCGTTCTCGACGTTCCCGACGTCCGCACCGCCGGCTCTGTGTCGCACGCCGACGGCGTGCACCTCGACCGCGTCTCGCGGACCTTCTCGACGGCGCGTGGCTCGCGTGGCGTGCTCCGCGATGTGAACCTCGAGGTACCCTCCGGCGAGGTCGTCGCCGTCGTCGGACCCTCGGGATGCGGCAAATCGACCCTGCTGCGACTGCTCGGCGGGCTCGACAAGCCGACGACCGGTTCGATCAGCGTGGGTGGTACCGCGGTGACGGACACCGATGCCCGCACAGCCGTGGCCTTTCAGGAGCCCCGGCTGCTCGGCTGGCGCACCCTGGCGGAGAACGTTGCGCTGGGACTGCCCCGCTGTTCGCGCGGTAGCCGCTCGCATCAGGGTCGCGCGCGAGTGCAGGAGTTGCTTCACCTGGTGGGGCTCTCGCACGCCTCCGAGCAGAAGCCGCGGGAGGTATCGGGCGGCATGGCACAGCGCGCATCGCTCGCCCGCGCCCTGGCCCGAAACCCCGAGGTGCTCCTGCTGGATGAGCCGTTCGGCGCCCTCGACGCGCTGACCCGGCTCCGGATGCAGGAACTGCTCCTCGACATACACGCGGCCCAGCCGACCACCGTCGTCCTCGTGACGCACGACGTGGAAGAGGCGCTGTTCCTCGCCGATCGTGTTCTGCTGCTCCGCTCACTCGATGCCGACGAATCCGTCGGTTCCATCGCGCGCGAGATCGCCGTCCCGGGGCAGCGCCCTCGCGACCGCGCCGACCACGCGCTCACAGAGTTGCGCTCCGAACTCCTCCAGGGGCTCGGCGTCGACACCCATCACCGCACCAACCCCTCCGAGGAGACCCGATGAGCACCACCATCCGCCGCACCCTGCCCGCGATCGTCGTGGCGGGCGCGATGATGATGTTCGCCACCGGGTGCGCCGGGGGCGAAAACGCCGCTACGTCCGGCGCGGAAGCCTCGAGCGAAGCCCAGGAATGGTCGACCGACACGCTGTCGATCGACTTCGCGACCTACAACCCGCTGAGCCTGATCATCAAGGAGCAGCGACTTCTCGAAGAGGCACTCGGCGACAGCGTCACGGTCGAATGGGTGCAGTCCGCCGGTTCGAACAAGGCGAACGAGTTCCTGCGCGCGGGCTCGATCGACGTCGGCTCCACCGCCGGATCGGCCGCGCTCCTGGCCCGCGCCAACGGATCGCCCATCCAGGTCATCGACATATATTCGCAGCCGGAGTGGTCGGCGATCGTCGTGCCCGCGGACAGCGACATAACCTCCGTTGCAGACCTCGCGGGCGAGTCCGTGGCCGCGACCGCGGGCACCGACCCCTACTTCTTCCTGCTTCAGGCGCTCGAAGCCGAGGGGCTGTCGATCGACGACGTCCAGGTGCAGAACCTGCAGCACGCCGACGGCCGCGCTGCCCTCGACGCGGGCTCGGTGGATGCGTGGGCGGGACTCGACCCGATCATGGCCGCCGCCGAGGTCGAGTCCGGCGCTCGGCTGATCTATCGCAACGTCGACTTCAATTCCTACGGGTTCCTCAACGCGACCGAGGACTTCCTGACGGACCACGCCGATGTCGCACAGGTCGTCGTCGACGCCTACGAGCAAGCCCGCGCTTGGGCACTGGATAACCCGGAGGAGACCGCGGCCCTGCTCGCCGAGGTCGCGGGCATCGACCCGCAAGTGGCTAACACGGTCATCCAGGAGCGCTCCAACCTCGATGTGAGCGGGGTGCCGGGGCAGGCTCAGCTCGCCGTGCTCGAGGTCATAGCACCCGTACTGGTGGCCTCCGACGCCGTGCAGGGAGGCAAGGCGGACGTCGATCGCGCCCTCGGCACCATCGTGAACGCGACGTTCGCCGAGAAGGCGACCGAGNNTCTGGCAGAGCGTCACCAGCTCCGGGCTCGTGCCGGCCTATCGGCTGCCCCCACCCGCGACCGTCGTCGGGGCCGCGATCCAGCTCGCCGACACCGGAGACCTGTGGATCCACATCGCGATCTCGGTGCAGCGCGTGCTGCTCGGCTTCGCCATCGGCGCGGTCATCGGACTCGCAGGTGCAGCCATCGTCGGACTGACGAAGGCGGGCGAGATCCTGCTGAGCCCGACGCTTGCAGCGTTCCGAGCTATCCCGTCGCTCGCGCTGGTGCCGCTTCTGCTGCTCTGGATGGGAATCGGCGAGGACTCGAAGGTCACCCTCATCGCCATTGGGGCCTTCTTCCCCGTCTTCACAACCGTGAGCCTGGCACTCCGGCAGGTCGATCCCCATTCCATCGAGATGGCGCGTTCGTTCAGCCTGCGGGGCTTCGCCCTCTTCCGTACGGTGCAGCTGCCCTCCGTCGTGCCCTCGATCATGTCCGGCCTGCGGCTCGCGCTCGCCCAATCGTGGCTGTTCCTCGTCGCTGCCGAGCTGATCGCGGCGTCGATGGGGCTCGGCTGGCTCCTGACCGACTCGCAGTCCACTGGACGGGTGGATCGCATCCTGCTCGCCATCGTGCTGCTTGCGCTGCTCGGGACGCTGACCAACGGCATCCTGAGCGTCGTGCAGAAATACCTGCTGCGCCGGTGGATCTGACGTGAACAACACACCCGACATCGCGCCCGCCCTTGCCGCGGTCGCCGCCGGACACCCCACGATCTGACAGAACCACACCAGAGAGCAGACATGAGCGAAGACCACCGGTTCGGATTCCGCACGCGTGCGCTGCACGCAGGGGCGACCCCCGACGCTTCCACGGGTGCCCGCGCGGTGCCGATCTACCAGACCTCGTCGTTCGTCTTCGACGATGCGACAGATGCGGCCAACCTCTTCGCCCTCCAGAAATACGGAAACATCTACTCCCGTATCGGCAACCCCACGGTCGCGGCGCTCGAGGAGCGGCTCGCGTCGCTCGAGGGCGGTATCGGTGCGGTGGCCACGGCATCTGGCATGAGTGCGGAGTTCATCACCTTCGCCGCCCTCGTCGGCCGGGGCGAACATGTCGTCGCTTCGGGACAGCTGTACGGCGGAACCGTCACGCAGCTCGACGTGACATTGCGTCGGTTCGGTGTCGAGACGACCTTCGTGCCCTCCAGCGATCCCGCGGACTACGCTGCGGCGATCCGCCCCGAGACGAAGGTGCTGTACGTGGAGACGATCGGCAACCCGTCCGGCGAGATCGCCGACATCGAGGGGCTCGCCGAGGTCGCCCATGCGGCAGGCATCCCGCTCGTCGTCGACTCGACGCTCGCGACGCCCTACCTGGCGCGACCCCTCGAGCACGGCGCCGACATCGTGATCCACTCCGTCACGAAGTTCCTGGGGGGCCATGGCACGACGCTCGGTGGCGCCGTGATCGAGAAGGGCACCTTCGACTGGGGCAACGGCAAGTTCCCGCAGATGACCGAACCCGTCGCGTCATACGGCGGCATAAGCTGGTGGGACAATTTCGGCGAGTACGGATTCCTCACCAAGCTCCGCTCCGAGCAGCTCCGCGACATCGGTCCGGCGCTCAGCCCGCACTCCGCGTTCCTGCTGCTGCAGGGCGTCGAAACCCTGCCCCAGCGCATCGATGGTCACCTTGCCAACGCGCGCGTCGTCGCCGAATGGCTCGACAGCGATCCGAGGGTCTCGTTCGTGACCTGGGCTGGATTGGAGGGGCACCCACATCGCCGACGGGCGGAGAAGTACCTGCCGCTCGGTCCCGGATCCGTCTTCGCCTTCGGCGTACGCCCCCCGGGGGAGTTCGCCTCGGAGGAAGAGCGGCTCGTCGCCGCACGGAGCGCGGGGGAGTCCGTCATCGAGGCCCTGCGCCTGGCGTCCCACCTCGCCAACATCGGCGATGCGCGCACCCTCGTCATCCATCCGGCGTCCACGACCCACCAGCAGCTCAGCTCGGCGCAGCTCATCGCGGCTGGCGTGCCCGCCGATCTCATCCGCATCTCCGTGGGGCTCGAAGACCCCGAAGACATCCTGTGGGATCTGGATCAGGCCCTCACCGCCGCGACGGGGGTGCAGTGATGAATACGTCGCACGAACTGCCCGAACGGCCCGCCGCGTCCGCTCCCGAGACTGGAGAGGCCTGTGCTCTCCCCGGTAC
>DMUE01000058.1 GCA_003476465.1 Microbacterium sp.
ACACCGTTAGTCGGACAGACCCCCTCCTCCGGTAGGTAGGCGCGCTCGTGCGCCGCTCAGAGACACGATCGGCGAGCGGGCTTTCGTCACGACGACGTGAGACCTCGCAGGTCCTACTGGCGGACGTACGTTATTGACGGCGGGATTTATCCGCGGCGGGATGGCCTGTTCGCGACGTAGTTGCTCCAGTCTCGGGCGGCGAGCTGGGCCCATTGGGTCGCGTTGTTGCGGGTGATGCCGAGTAGGTCGGCGAGGACGGGCGCGGGGATCTGGCCGGCGAGCGCGTAGAGCGCGGCGCTGCGGGACGCGCGAGGGTGGATGCCGTGGTGGACGAGGATCTTGCGGACGGTCTCGGTGGCGATGGGTCGTCCCGGTAGCCGTCCGGGGAACAGCCACGGGGTCTCGCCGAGCCGGTAGGAGGCCGAGCCGTGCCCGTTCATGTGGTCGAGGACCACGGCGGCGACCCCGGGCGGCAGCTCGACGGGGACGGTGTCGAAGGTGACCGTGACGCGTCCCTCGGCATGGTGGATCTGGTGGCGGGTCATCTGGGTGATCTTGTTCAGCGGCTGGGCGAACAGCAGCAGGAACAGCCCGGCGACCCTGCTCTGGCTGGCGATCGTGGTCTCGTGCAGGAGCAGCTCGACGCTTGCCCAGCGGGCGCGGTCGGTCATGGTGACCTCGGGGAGCTGCTGGCGGCGCCGGGGGAGGGTGAGCGCGGTGTTGGTCCTGCTGGTGCCGAGCCAGAGCAGGAACGCCCGGGCGGAGTAGCGGGCGCCGGGGTGGGCGAGGAGGTAGTCCTCGAGATCGGCCTGGGTGAGCGCGTCGATGGTGGTGGTGTCGCGGGCGTGGGTCCAGTCCAGGAGCCGTACGGCGGCGTTGATGTGGGCGCGTCCCATGTTGACCACCGCCGAGGTCAGCGTCCCGGCGCGGTCGTGGGCCCGCAGCTGGCGCAGGACGTGCCAGCGGGCGAACCGGTTCAGCACATCGGCGTGAGGCGCGGGTTGGGCGGCGAGGATCGCGGCGAGCCAGGGGTCGATGCGTTCGATAGCTGGCGCGTAGGGGGTGAGGATGCCGGCCGACACGAGCAGGTCGCGGAGGTAGCCGTGGCGGCGGTCGATGGGCAGCCGTTCGCGGAAGGTGTCGTGGCTGATCGGCAGGCGTCCAGACGCGAGTCCGGACAGCACGTCTTGGGCGACCTGGCCTGGTCGGGTCAGCCACCAGTAGGTGGTCTGCGGTCGCCGTCCGGTGCTCAGCGCCTGGTGCAGCGGGATCAGCCGGGGGTGCAGGCGTCCGGTGGCGGGGTCGGTGAGCAGGCTGGTGACCAGCTCGGTGAGGTAGCAGCGTGCGCAGCGGGTGTAGCCGTAGGGGTGGTCCTCGCTGCCGCAGCCGGTGCAGGCGAACACCGACACCGCGCCTGCGCAGGTCGCGCACACGTCCGCGCCGTCAGCGATGTCGGTGGTGTCGGGTGTCCGGTAGGCCAGCGGCCGCACGGTGCCGCAGCCGGGACACGGGCGGGGGTGGTGGTGGCGGCGCAGCCGGCAGCCGCGACACAGCCGGCCGTGGGGGAGGACCACCTTCGCCCGGGTGGTGCCACAGTCGCCGCAGCCGCTCACTGGTGGGGACGGCGGACCGTGGCGCGGACCGGGCGGATCGATCCCAGCTTCGGCCCCCGCTCCGTGGCGGAGCTCGGGTTGTCGCTGCCGGTCTTGGCCAGGCCGGTGTCGACCACCGGCGTCAACAGGTCACCGGGCCCGCAGCCCAGGGCGTCACACAGCGCGGCGAGGATCTCGATGTTGACCCGCTGCGGGGTCTTGGTGACCAGTCGGTAGACGTGCTCGCGGGAGACGTGGACCCCGCGTTCGGCTAGCAGCGGCACCAGCTCGCTGGTCTGGAACAGGCCACGGTCGGCCATCACCTGCCGCAGGTTCCACTGCATGCTCACGTGCCTACTCATCGTCGTACTCCTCACTGCCGCTGCTGCCGTTCCTGTCGTTCCTGTCGCTGTCGTTGTTGGGGTTGTCGGGGTAGAGGCGGGCCATGGCCTGGCGCAGGGTCTGGGCCTTGAAGTCGTTGGAGACCGAGGTGTAGATCGCGGTCGTCGAGGCGTAGCTGTGGCCGACCTGCTCGGTGACGAACCGTTCGGGGTAGCCGAACTCGACCAGGTGGGTGACATAGGAGTGCCGCAGGCAGTGCAGCGTCAACGCGGGGTCCAGCTCGAGGGCGTCGCGGGCCTGGGCGAACCGCTCGTCGATCTGGCGCACCGAGACCCTGGTGAGCCGCTCGGTGAGCCACAGCGCGGGATGGTCCGCGGCGTCGAACAGCGGGCGGACGTCATCGACCCACTGGCGCAGCGAGTCGATGACCCAGTCGAACTCGGGGACCGTCAGCACGGTGCGGCGCCGGGGCAGGCTCCCGGCCACGCCCTTGCCGAACCGGACGTGCACGGCCCCGTAGGTGCCCCAGTCGGGCTCGTGCGGGTTGGGCCGGAGGTCGGCGACGTCGAGGCGGGCGAGCTCGTTGCGGCGCAGCCCGTAGGCGTAGGCGACCTTGACCATCAGCGCGTCCCGCAGCGCCGCCGCGGATCCCTTGCGGCCGGTCACGGTGATCCGGTCGACCCGGTCGTCGAGGTGGTCGAAGAGACGCTGTAGCTCCTCATAGGTCAACGGCCGCCGCTGGGGCCGGCCCTCGTACTCGTTGAGGTGCGCGACGGTGTTCCACTCATGACACACCTGGGCGGGGACCTGGTCGAACCGGTCGCGGCACTGCCGGGCCCACTCGTAGCGGGCGTCGGTGAGGTAGTCGCAGAACATCCGCAGCGCCAGGTGGTAGCCGCGGATCGTGGACAGCGCCAGCCGGTCCGGGCCCGAGGTGAGGGAGACGGTGAAGTCCTCCACGTCACCGGGCATCCACGCCCACGGGTAGGACTCCGCGAACTCGGTGAACCGGCGCACCAGCCGGTCCCGGGTGCGGACCGTGGCATCGCCGAGCATCCGGGAGCGTTGCTGTCGTTCCCAGCCGGTCAGCATCGCTTCGAAGACCGCGCGCTCCTCGTCCAGATGCGCCACGCCGTCGACGAGCACCAGCCCCGCTGCTCCCGGGACGTCCCGCAACCCGCACCACCAGTCGTGATCGTTAGCGCATCAATGTTGCGGGAAAGGTAACACGGCGCGGGCCCATGCCGTGCCACCAGCGGCGATGCGAAATCGACCTGGCCGAACAAATCCCGTCCGTCCCCGCGTCAGCCCGCTGGATGTGACTTCCTGCGCGATAAAGCCCGCCCGGTCATCGCATGCACCAGGTGTGTGGCGTTGGGTTAGCGCGTCTGGGGAGGTGGGCCTCGCTTCGGCGGAGCGGCGGTCGTCCAAGCGGCAGAGTCCCAATAGTCTCGCCTGTCCTTCGACGATGTTCTGCAGGTCGCGTATGTGCATTGCGTGCCGACTGGTCGATGCAGTGGCGCAGCCGGAAAGTAGATGCAGGACCGCTCGTGCTGAGAGGATCGGTGGACCCTGCGTTTGCGTCACCCAATTGCACGGGAGGAAATGACCTTGGCCTCGACGCCGAACGGTAAGCCCGCCAGTGGGGAGGAGCGGGTTGCGGGCACGCAGACCATTGGTCGAGCCCTCGCCATCCTGGGTCTGCTCCGCGAAGCGAAGGGAGGGCTGGCTCTGACAGAAGTGTCACGTTCTCTGTCGCTGCACCTGAGCACCACCCACCGGATCCTTCGGGCACTCGTGAACGCTGGGTATGTCACCCAGAATGCTGAGGAGAGGTACCGCTTGGGCCGAGAAGCGTACTTGCTCGGGCAAGCGGCGCAACGCGAGCTCGGCTTCGACAATGTCATGCCGCTGCTCGAGGACGTGGCGCATCGAACGGGGGAGTCTGCGAACCTGGTGGTGCGAGACGGTAACGAAGCGGTGGTCGTTCTCCGCGTCGAGTCCACACAACCGTTGCGCTTCACTCAGCCGACCGGCACACGCATCCCACTGCACTGCACCAGCACCGGCAAGGCGCTGTTGGCCTTCGGCCCCGATCCGGCCAAAGAGGTGGAGGCGCTGGGTGAGCTCGAGCGATTCACCCCTGACACGATCACGTCGCGAAGGGACTTGTTGTCCGATCTGGAAGCCGCTCGGCGGAGGGGGTACAGCACGAATCTCGGCGAGCGCATTACGGGAGTGTGCGGGGTGGCTGCGCCGGTTCTTGGTCACGGCGGCGAGCTGATTGCCGCCGTGGCGATCCAGGGACCGGACATACGTATGCCGGCTGACGGGCTCGAGGAGCTCGGACGGCTCGTGGTCGACATCGCGAACCAGGTCACCCACCTGATCCCTGGGGGCTACCGCCTCTAGTACCTCCCCACGGGGGACTGGCTTCTCTCGGCCTGCGCGGGCGCAACAGGCTCGAGCCGCCCAGCCCACCTGCCCTTGACACCATGTGGAAGGATCGTGTGATTACTGCCACATGTTGAAGTCATGGCGGGGGTGGCGCAGGTAGCGTCCCCGACTAGGCGATCACAACAGCGTCACCGAGGTGCCGCTACATCGCCTGGCAGGAGTCGGTCGGCGGTGCGGCCGGTGACTTCACCATCCGGCGATGCCGGACGTCTACGACGGAGGTCGAATGGCGATTATCGGGATTCTCAAGGAGTCGAAGTCCGGCGAGACACGCGTTGCGGCCACTCCCGCGACGGTTACCCAGCTGTTGAAGCTGGGCTACGGCGTGGTGGTGGAGGCTGGTGCCGGTGCGCTGTCGTCGTTCCCCGACGACGCGTACGTCGAGGCGGGCGCCACCATCGCGAGCTCCGCGGAGGCACTCGCGGCGGCGGACGTCATGCTGAGTGTCAACGCCCCGGCCAAGGAACAACTTGACGCACTGAAGCCTGGTGCGACTGTGATCGGTACCTTGTCGCCGGCGTTGAGTCCAGAGCTCGTGGAGGACCTCACAGGCAGGCCCATCACCGCACTGGCGCTCGACGCGATGCCGCGGATCTCACGGGCGCAATCCATGGACGTGCTTAGCTCGATGGCCAACATCGCCGGTTACAGGGCCGTGATCGAGGCGGCCCACGAGTTCGGCCGGTTCTTCACCGGCCAGGTGACTGCTGCGGGGAAGGTGCCGCCCGCAATGGTGCTCGTAGCCGGTGCCGGAGTGGCCGGGTTGGCGGCGGTCGGCGCCGCAGGCAGCCTCGGTGCGATCGTCCGGGCCACGGACCCGCGCCCGGAGGTCGCCGATCAGGTCCGGTCCCTGGGGGGTGAGTATCTCTCGGTGGAGTCCCCCGAGGTGGAGGTCTCCACGACCGGCTACGCCAAGGAGATGGGCAAGGACTACGCTGCCCGATCTGCCGAGCTCTACGCCGAGCAGTGCCGCGACGTCGACATCATCATCACTACCGCACTGATCCCGGGTCGCCCGGCGCCACGGCTGATCACCGCGGAGATGATCGCGACGATGAAGCCGGGCAGTGTGATCGTGGACATGGCCGCGGCGAATGGTGGCAACGTGGAAGGCGTCGTTCCGGGGGAGCGGGTCACCACGGCGAACGGCGTCACGCTCATCGGCTACATCGATCTCGCGGCTCGGCTGCCCGCCCAGGCCAGTCAGCTCTACGGCACCAACCTGGTGAACCTGGTGAAGCTGATGACCCCGCAGAGCGACGGGCAGCTCGTCCTGGACTTCGATGATGTGGTGCAGCGATCCATCTGCGTCGTGCGTGACGGGGAGTCCACCTGGCCCCCGCCTCCGGTGCAGGTCAGTGCCGCGCCCGTCCCGCAGACGAAGGCTGAGCGGGAGCCAGCCGTGTCCCCGGTCAAGCAGCCGGTATCTGCCGGTCGGAGGTTCGCGGTCGTCGCGGGGGCTGCGGCGGCGCTCTTCGCGTTGGCGGCATTGTCACCACAGGCGCTGCTCGGTCACCTGACCGTATTCGCGCTGGCCATCGTGATCGGCTTCTACGTCATCGGTCACGTCCACCACGCCCTACACACGCCGCTGATGTCGGTGACCAACGCCATCTCGGGAATCATCGTGGTCGGCGCCCTTCTCCAGATCGGGCAAGGCGACGCCGTCGTCACAGCCCTATCCACGGTGGCCATCCTGGTGGCCAGTATCAACGTATTCGGTGGCTTCGCGGTGACCCGTCGGATGCTCGCCATGTTCTCTCGTAGCTGACCCGGCCTTCGAAAGCGAGCTGAGGCATGACCGTCGAACTCTCCGCCCAGGCGGCATACATCGTCGCGGCGCTCCTGTTCATCCTGGCGCTGGCCGGGCTGTCCAAGCACGAGACCGCCGGGGCCGGAAACAGCTTCGGCATCGCCGGCATGGTGATCGCGCTGGCTGCGACCGTCGCCCTGGCGATCGACCGCGACATCGAGGGCTGGGGCCTGGCCCTGCTGGTCGGGGGGACCGCGGTCGGAGCCGCGATCGGTCTGTGGCGGGCCCGCGTGGTCCAGATGACCGGGATGCCCGAGCTCATCGCGCTGCTGCACTCGTTCGTGGGTCTGGCCGCCGTACTGGTGGGCTGGAATGGCTACCTGCACGTCGAGCGCCACCTCGACGGCCCCGAGGCGAGAGCCCTGAAGGCTGAGGGGCTGCTCAGCATCCACTCCGCAGAGGTGTTCATCGGCGTCTTCATCGGCGCGGTCACCCTCACGGGCTCCATCGTCGCCTTCCTCAAGCTGTCGGCACGCATCAAGTCGAGCCCGCTTATGCTGCCCGGCAAGAACGCACTCAACCTCGGTGCTCTGACCGTGTTCTTCGTGCTGACGGCGTGGTTCGTGGTCGATCCACAGCTCTGGCTGCTCGTCGCCGTGACGCTCGTCGCGTTGACCCTCGGTTGGCACCTGGTCGCCTCCATCGGCGGTGGCGACATGCCGGTGGTGGTTTCGATGCTCAACAGCTACTCCGGCTGGGCAGCGGCGGCGTCGGGCTTCCTGCTGGAGAACAACCTACTCATTATCACCGGCGCCCTGGTCGGATCGTCGGGTGCCTACCTGTCGTACATCATGTGCAGGGCTATGAACCGGTCCTTCCTGTCGGTGATCGCCGGTGGTTTCGGGCTCGAGAGCGCGGCCACCGGGTCCGACGTCGAATTGGGCCAGCACCGTGAGATCGATGCCGAAAGGGTGGCTGAACTCCTTGCCGACGCCGACTCGGTCGTGATCACGCCCGGTTACGGCATGGCCGTGGCCCGGGCGCAGTACGGCGTGGCCGAACTGACCAGCAAGCTGCGTGAGCGCGGAGCAACGGTCCGGTTCGGCATCCATCCGGTGGCCGGTCGGCTGCCGGGCCATATGAACGTGCTTCTCGCCGAGGCGAAGGTTCCGTACGACATCGTCCTGGAGCTGGACGAAATCAACGATGACTTCGACAACACCTCGGTGGTGCTGGTCATCGGAGCGAACGACACCGTCAACCCGGCTGCCGCGGAAGACGCTGGGTCGCCGATCTCCGGCATGCCGGTGCTCAACGTCTGGGAAGCCGACAATGTGGTGGTGTTCAAGCGGTCCATGGCATCTGGTTACGCAGGGGTACCAAACCCGTTGTTCTACCGCGACAACACCGCCATGCTCTTCGGCGACGCGAAGGAGAGGGTCGACGACATCCTCCGGGCGCTCTGAGGGCGACTGCGGTGTCGCTCCGGGGATAGGCTCGCCAGCGTCAGGAACCCAGACGACGGCGGTGAGGCGTGGAGGACGGCGCGGTGAAACGGGCGGCTCCGCAGGGCACCCAGGCCATCAGTCGCGCGCTCGGCGTGCTGCGACTGCTCGCCGACAGCGACGGTGAGGTGAGCGCCGCCGCGGTGGCATCGTCGCTGGGCCTCAGCTCGGGTACGGCGAATCGCATCCTGCGCGCACTGGAGGCCGACGGCTTCGTGGTGCAGAACAAGAGACGGGACACGTACTATCTCGGCAGCACCGCGATTCTGGTTGGCCAGGCAGCCCAGCACGGTTTCGGGCTGGACCGTACCCTGCCGATCCTTGAGCGGGTGAACGCCGAGACGGGGGAGTCGGTGAACCTCGTCGTCCGGGAGGGCGGCGAGTCGGTGGTGATCATGCGGGTGCAGTCGACGCTGCCGCTCCGGTTCGAGCAGCGCCCGGGAGCCCGGTTCCCGTTGTACACGACCGCATCCGGCAAGGCGATCCTGGCTTTCTCGCCGGACGCTGAGGTCTACGTCAGGTCTCTGCCTCGCAAGTTGGAGCAGCTCACGCCGCACACGTTGAGCACGCCCTCCCAGCTCTCCGCTCAGCTGAAGGAAGTCGGTCACCGCGGATACAGCATCGACGAGCAGGAGAACGTTCCGGGGGTGAGATGCGTGGGGGCGCCGATCTTGGACTCCTACGGACATGCACAGGCTGCTCTGGTGATCCAGGTGCCTACCGTGCGCATGCCCCCCCAGAGGGTGCAGGATCTCGGCGCCTTGGTTGTCCAGGTGGCGATGGAGATCGCCCAGCTCGTTCCGATCGACCGGCGTCTGTCCCTGTAGCAGCGACTGGCCCCTGGCGCCGGCAGCCAGTCTCTGGCGCCCGGACTGTGGTTGCCGTCTGCGTGATGGGGTTCACAACATCGGAAATGTCCTCTAACGTCGTCACCCACATAGTGGTGCACATGCCCACATCGTGTCGACCATCGGAGTTCACATGCGTGATCCCAACAACGAGTCCGTCTTCACCTGGGGTGCCCCACCTCTGAAGTTCGGCGTCGGCGCCCTCGCCGAGGTCGGACTGGAGGTCGCAGCCACTGGGGCTGCCTCCTGCCTCGTCATCACTGACCCCGGCGTGCGTGCCGCGGGAATCCCAGATCAGGTCAAGGACCACATCGTCGCCGCCGGGGTCAAGGCCGAAATCTTCGACGGGGTAGCGGTGGAGCCCACGGACGAGAGCATCGAGTCAGCGATCGATTTCGCCCGACAGGCGGACTGGGACTGTTTCGTCGCGGTCGGGGGTGGCTCCGCCATGGACACTGCCAAGGCGGTCAACCTGCTGACCACGCATCCAGGAGAGTTGCTGGACTACGTCACACCACCCATCGGGGGCGGTAGCGCGCCGACAGGTCCTCTCAAGCCGATGATCGCGATCCCGACCACGGCCGGCACGGGCTCGGAGTCCACGACGATCTGCGTGATCGACTTCCTCGGCCTGCATCTCAAGGCGGGCATCAGCCACGCCCGGCTGCGCCCCTCGCTGGCGATCATCGACCCACTGACCACCGTCTCGCTTCCCCCGGCGGTCACGGCGGCGAGCGGCATGGACGTCCTTTCGCACGCACTCGAGAGCTACACCAGCGTGCGGTTCGACGCCAAGCCTGCGCCCGAAGATCCCATGCGACGGCCAGCCTTCTGCGGTTCCAACCCCATCAGCGACGTCTGGTGCGAGATGGCCCTGTCGCTGGTGGGCAAGTACCTGCGCCGGGCGGTGATGAACGGTCGCGACCTCGAGGCCCGTCACCAGATGATGTTGGCGTCCACGTACGCCGGTACGGGGTTCGGTAATGCCGGAACCCACCTGCCCCATGCCAACGCCTATCCGGTGGCCGGAGCGGTGAAGAGCTACCAGGCTGAGGACTATCCGCCCATGCCCATGGTGCCGCATGGCCAGGCCGTGTCGTCGACGGCCGCTGCGGTGTTCAGATGGACCTATCCCGCTGATCCCGGCAGGCATCTGCGAGCGGCGGAACTGCTCGGCGGCCAAACCTTCACTACGACGGACGGTGCGGACGCGCTGGCTCACGTCCTGAGTGAACTGATGAGCGACATCGGGATGCCCAGTGGTCTACGCAGCTTCGGCTACGAAGCCTCGGACATCGACACGCTCGTCGACGGGACGATGAAGCAGACCCGGCAACTGGCCGTCGTGCCCAGACCTGTCACACGTGAATCGCTGACCCAGATCTTCACCGAATCGCTCTGAGGGGACCGACCATGACCGACCAGGCAGACAAGAACGCCGCCATGACTGATCCCTTAGACCAGGCACCGGCCACCAAGAAGGAGGTGCGCACGGTCATCGCATCCAGCGTGGTCGGCACCACCGTGGAGTGGTACGACTTCTTCCTCTACGGCACCGCTGCCGGCATCGTCTTCAACAAGCTCTACTTCCCGAGCGAAGACCCGCTCGTCGGCACTCTTCTGGCATTCGCGACGTTCGCCGTCGGCTTCGTTGCCCGCCCGGTTGGTGGCCTGATCTTCGGCCATATCGGGGACCGGGTCGGGCGCAAGAAGACCCTGGTCGCCACCATGCTGATCATGGGTGTCGCGACGATGCTCATCGGACTTGTCCCGACGTACGACGCCATCGGCGCGGCCGCGCCCGTTCTGCTCGTCCTTCTCAGGCTGGCGCAAGGGATCGCGATCGGCGGTGAGTGGGGCGGCGCTGTTCTCATGGCGGTCGAGTATTCGCCGCCTGGGAAGCGCGGACTGTACGGAAGCCTGCCGCAGGTCGGCCTGGCACTGGGACTGCTGCTCGGGACAGGAACCTTCGCGGGACTGAGCGCAGCCATGACCGACGAAGCGTTCATGGCCTGGGGATGGCGGGTCGCGTTCCTCCTCAGCGCCGTCCTCGTGCTGATCGGCCTGTTCATCCGCCTGAAGGTCATGGAGACGCCGGCGTTCCGCAAGCTCGAGGCACGGGAGGAGACCGCGAAGGTCCCCGCACTCGAACTGATCCAGGACAGGCGTTGCCGGCGTCATGTGCTTCTCGGTATGGGCAGCCGTTGGGCTGAGGGCGTGGCCTTCAACACCTGGGCAGTCTTTGCCATTGCCTACGGCGCCGACACCCTCGGCATGGACCGGAACACGATGCTGATCGCCGTCATGATCGCTGCCGCGACGATGCTCGTCTTCATCCCGGTGTTTGGCCACTGGTCCGACCGGCTCGACCGACGTAAGACGTTCGCCTTCGGCGTGGTGACCGTCGCGCTGCTGGCTTACCCAGCCTTCTTGCTCGTCGGAACCAAGGAGCCGGTACTTGTCACGCTGGCCGTCGTCGTGGTGCTCGGCGTCTTCTATCCCGCGATGTACGGGCCCCAATCGTCGCTGTATGCGGAGATGTTTCCGACGCATGTGCGTTACAGTGGCATCTCGTTCGTCTACCAGTTCTCCGGCATTTTCGCCTCCGGGCTGACGCCCCTGGTGCTCACGTACCTACTCGGGTTGGCCGATGGGGGGATCCAGTACGTCGGCGCGTACGTGATTGCAGTGAGCGTCGTCAGCGCGGCGTGTGTGCTCGCCATCCGTGGCCATCATCTGAGCCTCGACGAGAACATGGTCGCTGGTCCTGTTGCCGGGGCGGTCGCGTCCTAGGTCGAGCTGCGGGGGCAGGAGCGGTTCCGACCGCTCCTGCCTGAAGGTGGGGAGAGATGACATCGAACAGGCTGTCGCTCGATCGAGGCTCCGGCCGTCCCCTCTACCGCCAACTGAGGGAGGCCCTCGAGCACGAGATCGCCGCGGGCCAGCTCGACCCGCGGCGGCCACTACCCAGCTCCCGGGAGCTGTCCCGGGAGCTGGGCATCTCCCGGAACACTGTCAACACGGCCTACCAGGAGCTCGAGGCCGAAGGGTTCGTGGAGGCGCAGCCTCGTCGCGGCCTGTTCGTCAACCGCGAGATGCTGGGGGAGATCCGAAGAGGGACGGCGGCGGCGATCCCTACGGGACCGGTGAACTGGACGGCCCACCTGAACGAGTCGCCCGACCGCAGCTTGGCCGAGATCGCCAAGATCCCCGACTGGCACCGGTACCCCTACCCGTTCGTCGCGGGCCAGGTGGACTCCTCGTCGTTCCCGCGGCTCGCGTGGCTGCGGGCACTGCGCGAGGCCCTCGAGCCCCCGCACCTCCACTTCAGCCTGCGAGACGGGATCGACGAGGACGACCCGGAGCTGGTCGATCAGCTGTGCCGTCATGTGCTGCCTGCCCGGGGCATCGAGGTCGATCCGGACCACGTCATGATCACGCTCGGGTCGCAGCAGGGCCTCGACCTCCTCGCGCACACGCTCCTGGGTCCCGGCTCCGTGGTGGGAGTGGAGGAACCTGGCTACCTCGACGCGCGGCACATCTTCCTCCGTGCCGGTGCGCAGCTGCGCCCCTTCCGGGTCGACGGGTCGGGGCTCGTGCCGCCCGACGAGCTGGCCGGAGTCGCGTTGCTCCACCTCACGCCGAGCCACCACAGCCCATCCAACGTCACACTGTCGATCGCCAGGCGACGGCAGCTCCTGGCGATGGCGCAGCGGGACGACACGCTCCTGGTCGAGGACGACTACGACAGCGAGTTCCGGTATCAGGGAAGTCCCACGCCCGCCCTGAAGGCGTTGCCCGACAACGAGCGCGTGATCTACCTGGGCACGTTCTCCAAGTTCCTCGCTCCGGGGATCAGGCTCGGATACCTCGTCGCAGCACCCGCGCTCGTCGCCGAGCTGCGACGACAACGCCGTTACCGCGTCCGCCACGCGTCGGGGCACATCCAGCGCGCCATGGCGTTGCTCATCGAGTCCGGGCAGTACCACCGCACGGTCCGCCGCCGTCGTACGAACCTCGCCCGCCGGTGGAGCACCTTGCGGGACTCTCTTCAGGAGCATCTCGCGTGGCCCGTCGACCCCCCGCCCGGTGGGGTCAGCATCTGGCTGCCTGGGCCGCCGGGGCTCGACTGCGTCGAGCTCAGCGATCGAGCCGCGGCGCACGGGGTCGTCATCGAGCGCGGAGATATCTACTTCACCGATCCTGCTCGGCACCGCAACTTCATCCGCCTCGGGTTCGCAGCGCTTCCGCTGTCACAGATCGAGCCGGGGGTGGCCGTCCTCGCCCGGCTGGCTCGCGAGCAGCTCGGGGGGTAGAGCGGACTGGTACCACCAAAATGGCAGTCAACTGGATCTTCAGCAGGTCCTGTGGTGGCCGCCACAGTGGTGAGGCCGCGACAGGGAGTCGCAGCGATCATCCCGAGGAGGTACCCGTGAGCACGACAAACACCGGTGAGATCCGGTCCCTGGCCCAGAGGCACCTCTTCCCCCATTTCACGCGGGGTCAGGTGTGGGCCGACGCCGGGTTCCCCGTGATCGTCCGGGGAGAAGGCTGCTACCTGTACGACGACGGTGGCCGGCGGTTCCTCGACGGCCTGGCGGGTCTGTTCTGCGTGAACATGGGCCACGGCCGCTCGGACATCCCGGCTGCGGCCACCAAGCAGATGGAGCAGCTGGCCTACTGGACCAACTGGTCGGCGGCGCACCCGGCGTCGGCCGAGGCGGCCGGGCTCATCGCGGGCCTCGCCCCCGAGGGACTCGAGCGGGTGTTTTTCGTGAACTCGGGGTCGGAGGCGGTCGAGTCGGCCATCAAGCTGGCGCGCCAGTACCACGTGAGCCGGGGGCAGGCTGGTCGCACGAAGATCATCGCGCGCGACATGGCCTACCACGGCACCACCTTGGGTGCGCTCGCGGTCACCGGCATCCCCAAGTACAAGGAGCCGTTCGGTCCGCTGATGCCCGGTGTCCGGCACATCCCACACACGTTGGGCGAGACGGTTCTCGACGGTGGCACGGCCTCCGACCTGCCCAGCCTCAAGGCGCTCGTCGAGGTGATCGAGGAAGAGGGACCGGAAACGGTGGCGGCGGTCTTCGCCGAGCCGGTGCAGAACTCGCGCGGCGCCCTGGTGCCGCCGACCGGTTACTGGCAGGAGCTCCGCTCGATCTGCGACCGCTACGGTATCCTGCTGGTCTCCGACGAGGTGATCTGCGCCTACGGCCGGCTCGGCGACTGGTTCGGCAGCGCGAAGTACGGCGTCACGCCGGATCTGCTCACCTTCGCCAAGGGCGCGACGTCCGGATATGCACCCCTGGGTGGGGTGCTCGTCCGTGACGACATCGCCGAGAGCATCCTGACCTCCCCGCGATCCGGCAGCTTCACCCACGGCGCCACCTGGGGCGGGCACCCCGTGTCGACGGCGGTGGCCGTGGCGAACCTGACCGCGATGCGCGACGAGGACGTCCTCGGCAACGTGCGACGCCTCGAGCCGTACTTCCAGGCCGGCCTGGATCGGGTCCGCGACGCCCACAGCACCGTGCTCGAGTGGCGCGGCACGGGATTCTTCTACGCCGTCGAGTTCACCGGTGACCGGGAGTCCGGACGGCCGCTCACCGAGGAGCAGAGCGTGGATCTGGTGCGCCAGGTGATGCCCGAGGCCATGCGGCGGGTGAACCTCATCACCAGACCCGACGACCGCGGCGCGACGATGCTGATGCTGTCGCCGCCACTCGTGGCGGACGAGTCCGTGCTAGACGAACTCCTCGCCGGTGTCGACGCCGTGGCATCTGCCGTCGACCGTCACATCCACGGCTGACCGCCCTCCACCCCCGTCACTCCGAAGAGAATTGAGCTGTCATGCGTATCGGCGTCCCCAAGGAGATCAAGAACCACGAGTACCGCGTCGCGATCACGCCCGCGGGTGTCCATGAGCTGGTGACCCACGGCCACGACGTGCTGGTGGAGACCGGCGCCGGCCTGGGATCGTCCATCGACGATCCCGAGTTCGTCGCGGCAGGCGGGAAGATCGTCGAGACCGCGGACGACCTTTGGGCGGACTCCGAGATGGTGCTGAAGGTAAAGGAGCCCATCAAGGAGGAGTACCACCGGCTCCGGGAGGACCTCGTCCTCTTCACCTACCTGCACCTGGCGGCCTCGCGCCCCTGCACCGACGCTCTGCTCCGTGCCGGGACCACCGCCATCGCCTACGAGACGGTCCAGCTGCCCAA
The DNA here is from genome assembly GCA_003476465.1 of Microbacterium sp. Classification (GTDB taxonomy): domain Bacteria; phylum Actinomycetota; class Actinomycetes; order Actinomycetales; family Microbacteriaceae; genus Microbacterium. The sequence continues at coordinate 14,722 of DMUE01000058.1, forward strand.
CGGGGCCCTGCCGCTGCTCTACCCGATGAGCGAGGTGGCCGGGTGCCTCGCACCCCAGGTGGGCGCCCACGCGCTGATGCGGGCCGAGGGAGGTCGCGGTCTGCTGCTCGGGGGCGTCAGTGGCGTCGCACCGGCCCGGGTCGTGGTGCTCGGCGCGGGGGTCTCGGGATCGAACGCCGTGGCCATGGCCACCGGTCTCTGGGGTGACGTCACCGTCCTGGACACCAACGTGGACAAGCTGCGCTCCCTCGACCGGCAGTACCGCGGCCGGATCAAGACAGTCACCGCCAACAGCTTCGCCGTCGAGGAGGCGGTTCTCGGGGCGGACCTGGTGATCGGAGCCGTGCTCGTCCCTGGTGCTCGGGCGCCCCGGCTGGTCACCAACGAGATGGTAAGCAGGATGAAGCCCGGCAGCGTCCTCGTCGACATCGCCATCGACCAGGGTGGGTGCTTCGAGGACTCCCGACCGACGACGCACGCTGAACCCACCTACCGGGTGCACGGCAGTGTCTTCTACTGCGTCGCCAACATGCCGGGGGCCGTGCCGCACACCTCCACCTACGCACTCACGAACGTGACGATGCCCTACGCCGTGGCGCTTGCGGACAAGGGATGGCGCCAGGCCCTTCGAGACGACCCGGTCCTGGCGCCCGGGTTGAACACGGCCGCGGGCCGGGTCACCAACCGTCCTGTGGCCGAGGCTCATGGACTCGATCACGTGTCGCTGGCGCAGGCGCTCGCGTGAGGAGGCAGCAGATGGAGAAGGTCCAAGACGCGGAGACCCGTCCGGAGTCCCACGGCGCAGCGCCCGTCGATCGTCCAGGAGGTGGGTGTCCGGGGCGGGCCGACGGCGCTAGATTCGGCCGAGACGCCCAAGCCGTGGGAGGCGACATGACCCAACTGCCCCAAGCTGAACCGACTGCCACTGGCCGGCGCTCTGAAGCCGAGGGGGTGAGGAGTCAGAAGTTCGCTCGGCGGGGAGCGGCGTCCTCGTCATGGTTGGTCCGCATGGGCGTCCTAGCGGCCACGCTGACGATGTGGTGGCTCATCACCGGTCTTGAGCTGATCCGTCCGCTGTACCTACCTTCTCCCGGTGCGGTGTGGGATGCGTTCGTTCGCGCCAACAGCGACCACCCGATCGCTCCGGGCGTGAACCGGATCGTACGCGGGGAGCAGAACTATTACCTTTGGGAACATCTCGTCGCCAGCCTCCAGAGGATCGGGGCCGGTGTCGGTGCCGCCGTGGTCGTGGGGATTCCGCTGGGGCTCATGATGGCGACCGTGAAGTGGATCGGCGTCGTCGTCGAGCCCTACCTGAACTTCTTGCGGTCCCTTCCGCCGCTGGGCTACATCGGGCTCCTGATCGTGTGGTTCGGGATCGGCGACACCTCGAAGATCTGGCTGCTCTTCCTTGCCGCTTTCCCGCCCATCGCAATGGCCACGATCAGCGGTGTCCGCGGAGTCCGGGAAGACCAGGTCAACGCCGTCTTGTCACTCGGTGCCTCGCGTCGCCAGGCCCTGACGCACGTTATGGTCCCCGCGACGCTCCCCGAGGTGATAACCGGCATCCGCGTGGCTGTGGGCTTCGCGTGGACCACCGTCGTGGCGGCGGAGCTCAACAACGGTATCCCGGGTATCGGTGGACTCGCCTACCTCTCGGGAACCGAGCTCGACACCCCCCTCACGATCGCCTGCATCATCGTCATTGGCATCGCAGCCATCGCCTTGGACCTAGCGATCAAGCTCGCCGAGAAGGTACTGGTCCCCTGGCGAGGCAAGGCATGAGAACCGTCGTACGGTCGGACAGGCTCACTGGAGGAACTGCTATGAAGAACCGGAAGACAGCCCTCGCCGCGATGGGAGCGGTGGCACTCGCCGTGGCGCTCACCGGTTGTGTGGAGTCCGGACGCACCGCGTCCTCGGGAAGCGGCGGAGGTAGTGACTGTCCCTGGGAGAAGGACGACTCCGTCACCACCAAGGCTCGCATTGCCTTCCAGAAGATTCCCAACGGCGACCTGGTCGTGAAGGACCTGGGACTCCTCGAGGCCTGCATGCCCAACGCCCAGATCACGTGGTCGAACTTCGCCTCGGGCGGGGACGTCGTCCAGGCATACGGGGCCAACAGTGTCGACATAGGATTGATGGGGTCCTCGCCGGCAACCATCGCTCTGTCCGCGCCGCTCGAGCTTCCCATCTCCATCGTCTGGATCCACGACATCATCGGGTCCGCCGAGTCCCTCGTGGTGAGGGATGACTCAGTCAAGGACCTGGCGGGGCTCAAGGGTGGCACGATCGCCGTGCCGTTCAGCTCGACCGCTCATTTCTCGTTGCTCCAAGCGCTGCAGGATGCGGGCATGGACTCGAGCAAAGACGTGAAACTGATCAACCTCGAGCCCGAGAAGATGCCCTCCGCCTGGCAGGGCAATCAGATCGACGCCGCCTGGGTCTGGGATCCCGTTCTCAGCCAGCTCAAGGACAGCGGACACATAGTCCTCTCGAGCGCCGACACCGCAGAGGCGGGCAAGCCGACGTACGACCTGGGAACGGCGAACAAGAAGTTCATGAGCGCCAACCCGGCGTTCATGGACCAGTGGGCAAAGGCGCAGGACTACGCCGTCCAGCTGATCGACGAAGAGCCCGACAAGGCGGCCGAGAGTATCGCGGTCGAGGTCGGCGTCAGTCCCGATGAGGCCGTCAAGCTGTTCGAGGGCTACAGCTACCTCCGGGCGACGGAGCAGGCAGCCCCGGACGCGTTGGGAGGCAAGATGGCGAAGGACCTTCTCACCACCGCGAAGTTCCTCGTTGCGCAGGGCGGCATCGCGGCTGCCAGTTCTCCGGAGGTCTACGAAGCCGGTGTGGACGCCGGCCCTGCTGAAGCGGTGTCGCGATGAGCCACGAGCGTCGGGTGGAAATCGACGGACTCCGTCACTACTTCAACGTTCGCGGCTCGCTCGTGCAGGCGCTGGAGCGGATAGATCTCACGATCGAGCCCGGACAGTTCGTGTGCCTCGCTGGGCCGTCCGGCTGCGGGAAGACCACGCTCCTGCGGCTCCTTGCCGGGTTCATGCGACCTAGCGAAGGGGCGATCCGCATCGACGGCGAACGCATCAGAAGGCCGGCAGCTGAACGCGGAGTCGTCTTCCAGCAGCCGACACTATTTCCGTGGCTGACAGTGCGGAAGAATGTCGAGCTCGGTCCGAGGCTGCGCGGCGTGTCGTCATCGGAGCGGCGAGAGCACGCCGACCACTTCCTCTCCATGGTCGGGTTGGCCGACTTCGCGAACCGACGGCCATACGAACTGTCGGGCGGGATGCAGCAGCGCGCCCAGATCGCTCGTGTGCTCACCAACGACCCGGACATCATCTTGATGGACGAGCCGTTCGGTGCGCTCGACGCCCTCACCCGTGAGCGCCTGCAGAATGAGCTGCTGCAGATCTGGAGAGCTACAGGTAAGACAATCCTCTTCATCACCCACAGCGTCGATGAAGCAGTCTTCCTCGGCTCACGTGTGATGGTGATGAGTCCGCGCCCGGGGCGCATCGTCCTGGATGAACCGTCCGTATTCTCCGGCCCCGAAGCTGAGCACGAGCCCGACGAGATCCGGGCCCTGCCCGAGTTCGCGCGGCTTGCCGAGCGCGTCCGAGGGGCCATCCACGACCAGCTGGAGGCGGTGGGGAGCTGAGCGCCCGGGGCAGAGGCTGATGGTAGTCGCTGTTGCGGCCGCCGCTGTTCTCGTCGGCGCGTTCGTGCGGGGGTATGCCGGTTTCGGTGCGTCGATGTTCTGGGTCGCGAGCCTCTCGCTGATCTACGCCCCCTCGTCGGTGGTCCCCACGGTCCTGGCGCTGGAGGTGATCGCGAGTCTCGCTCTGGTGCCCGCGGTCTTCCGCCAGGTCCAGTGGCGCTCACTGGGGTGGATGCTGGGCGCGACGGTGCTCACGATGCCGCTCGGTGTCGCGATGCTCTCGCTCCTTCCCGAGCGGGAGATGAGGCTGGTGGTCGCCGTGGCCGTCATCGCGGGGGCGGCTGCTATGGCGCTCGGCTTCCGGTTCGAAGGCGAACCCGGCGTCAAGATGGCGGTGGCGGCGGGGTCGGTCAGCGGAGTGGTCAACGGCAGCACAGGCATCGGGGGTCCGCCGGCGGTCATCCTCTATTTCTCCGGCGCTACGGCTCATCACGTGGGCCGGGCGAGCCTGATCGCGTACTTCCTGGGCACCGACCTGCTCGGATTCGTGATGATGGCCGCGGTCGGCCTGGTGGATTGGCAGGTGATGGTGCACACCGCGCTCTTCGCACCGATCGCTCTGGTAGGTATCGCTATCGGTCAGCGGCTCTTCGCTCGCAGCGGCGAGTCCGGCTTCCGAAGTGTGGTTCTGGTTGCGCTCCTCCTCATGGCAGCAGCGATGATCGTGCAGGTGGCTGTCCGATGATGAGGGGCGGCTGCTGCGGCGGTCTTCGCTCAGACGACCGACAG
>DMUE01000041.1:0-401 GCA_003476465.1 Microbacterium sp.
AGCATCGAGATCTCCATGTTGAGACCGAACGACCGCATGTCCATGTTGCTGGAGCCGATGATCGCGACCTCGTCGTCGATCGTCATGGACTTGCTGTGCAGGATGTACGGCTTCCGGTACATCCAGATCTTCACGCCCGCGCGCAGCAGTACTTCGTAGTAGCTGCGTTGCGCGTGGTAGACGATCGCCTGGTCGCCCTCCTCCGAGACGAACAGCTCCACGTGCAGCCCGCGGTGGCACGCGGTCGTGATCGCGTTCAGCAGCGCCTCGTCGGGCACGAAGTACGGGCTCACGATGATGACCTTGCGCTGCGCGTAGTAGATCAGACCGAGGAACAGTCGCAGGTTGTTCTCGAACTCGAACCCCGGGCCCGACGGGATGATCTGGCAGTCGAGGTCGCC
>DMUE01000041.1:463-3958 GCA_003476465.1 Microbacterium sp.
TACCAGTCGGAGAGGAAGACCGCGTTGACAGAGGCGACCACCGGACCCTCCAGGCGCGCCATGAGATCGACCCAGTGCAGGCCGCGCCTGATGTTCTTCCTCAGGTTGTAGGTCGAGTCGGTCACGTTCTGCGAGCCCATGTACGCCACCAAGCCGTCCACGACCAGAAGCTTGCGGTGGTTGCGCAGGTCGGGTCGCTGGTACTTGCCCTTGAACGGCTGCACCGGCAACATGAGATGCCACTGCGCTCCCATATCCGTCAGGCGCCTGAGCGTCTTCTTGTAGAACGGCTTGCCGCGGTTCGCCCAGTGATCCAGCAGCACCCGGACGGTCACTCCGCGGGCGGCGACCTCNNAAGAGATTGTCGGTCGCCGCATCCGTCTGGAGGATGTAAAACTCGAGGTGCACGTACCTGGTCGCCTCGCGCACCGCCTCCGCCATTGCGTCCAGGCTCTGCTGGTAGTCCGAAATCAGATGCGCGGCGTTGTCGCCGGCCAGTGGCATCGCACCCAGGTTGCGGTTGAGCGTCACCATCGAGGTGAACCACTCCGGCGCGTACGGGCGGAGCGTGCCGAAGTCGAGGTGCTCGCTCGTGTCGTGGATGTAGGTGTTGATCCGCTCCTGCTTGCGGCGGCGTTTGCGCGGCAGGCGCGGGTTGCCGATCAGCAGGAACAGCAGCACGCCGACGAACGGGATGAAATAGATCGCCAGCAGCCACGCCATCGCGGCCGTCGGCCGGCGGTTGCGCGGCACGATGATGATCGCTGCGATGCGGATGGTCACGTCGGTAATGAAGACCAGGATCACCCACCACGTCGCGTTGAACGTGATGTTCATCAACTGGCCTCCCCGCTGGATTCGTTCTCAGCGTAGCCGGATGGCGTGTGCCTTCAACGCGGTACCCGGTTCCATAACCCGTCTTCGTCTAGGACGACGTGAGTCCGGAACAAGCGCTCGAACTCAGCACCCTGTCGAGCGCTGAACCACTTCGGCACCTCATCGTCCGGCAGAATCGCACCGTCCGCATGCATGAGAAACGACCACTGGCGTCGACGCCAGACCGTCGACTCCGCGAAGTTGTCAGTCGATCGGGCGACGTCGCTGTCGAGAACCAGGAAAGCCCCGAACGAGTCGATGTCCATCGGGCAGTTGTTCGAGAGGTTTCGCCGAAGCGCGTCAGCCGCGATCAATCGGGAGGCGTCGCTCCAGATGCAGTCACCGGAGCGAGCCCATTCGGCTAGTTCGGCAGGACTTTCCAGGGGTTCGCCCGGATGGCGCATGGCACCCATCGTCGTCATCCCGAGGACCGCGGCCAAGCCCGAAACAATTATCACCCGCCCTGATACCCGTGCCACGCTCCCCGCGCTGTACCCGACCGACAGGCACAGCGGCGCGAGGAGCCAGACGGCGTAGTGGTAGAAGTAGCCGCTGCCGAGGAGGATCACGACGGAGTGCACGACGATGATGACCGCCCACCACGACGCATCCGACCACTGCGTCACCGGTGTGCGCTTGCGGACGACCTGGATCAACGGGAGCACCGCAAAGATCATCAGCCCGACGAACAGGACGAGCCAGAACTGCCAGGGGATCCGCAGGTCGATCGCGTGCACGCTCTGTGCCAGCGACATGGTGCCCAGCCGGGTGGGAAAGGATGCCTGGGTTCCGGCACGCCTCACCTGCGCGAGGACCACCTGCGTCCACATGCCCGCCGGATCGAAGAGGAAGAAGGGCAGGCACACGGCGGTGATCGTCGCGGCCGCGGCCGTGACGTATCGCACCAGCATCCGCCCGCCCATCGTCGCCCCCACAGCGACGGCCAGGATGGCGACGTCGACGATCGCCCACACTTTCACAGTCGTCGCCAGTCCGAGGCACACCGCGGCCGCCACCACGGCCGCGGTGGTTCGTCGGCGCACAAGCACGAGAGCGAGGAAGAGTCCGAGGACGATCACTGGCTCGAGCAGTATCGTCCGTTCGGTCGCGACGACCACCGGCCATGTGGCGTACAGCCCCGCGCCGACGAGCATGGCCACGGCGCCACGGCTCCTCAGCAGAACGGCGATCAGTACGGTGTTCGCAACGCCCACCAGGATCGCCGACATGCGTGCGAGCGCCATTGCACCGGGTTCTCCTAGCAGGGCCGACGAAGCCGCAGCGGGCAAGAGCATCAAGAGGGAACCGGGCGGATGCAGATAGAAGAAGTCGGCATACGGCGCGTTGCCGGCCAGCATCGCGATCGCGCCGCCGAGCATCACCCCGTCGTCGTATTCTCTGACCGCGGTGATCTGGCCGGGTGAGAAGTACGGGATCACCCGCGTGGCGAACGCCGCCACGCCGACGGCGACGATGACGAAGACCTGGCGCCGAGCGCTGTGCCTGCTGACTGCAGGGGCCATCGTGTCTGACCGGCGACTCACCGCGTCTACCCTCCGGCGCTCTCGCCCACCCGACAGGCGTCGGTGGGTTCCTTACCGTGGCTCGGATGCCGCGGGTGTGGGCGGAAGCCCCCGCTTGGCGCGCTCTTCGGCCTCGATGCGCGCATACACGCGCCGCTCCGTGCGGTCCGCGCGAATGATGCTCCGGAGGATGTAGAAGAACAGCACGCTCACGACGACCGTCGGCAGTAGCGTCCAGAACACCGCGACCCAATAGTCATCCATGCCTGCAAGGATACCGGCCGCCCGCTCCTCCACAGCCCGCCCTCCAAAGGTCAGCATCCCCAGGCGAACCATCGTCCCGTCGTGAGCACCCCGCACCGACCAGGGTCGTCTCATGACCACGATCATCAAAGCCGCGAACGCGGCACAGTTCCTGTCCCTCGTTCCCAAGATGCTCGGCTACCGACCGACGCGCAGCCTGGTGCTCATCCCGTTCGCGGGCTCGCGCAGTATCGGTGCGATGCGCTTCGACCTACCCACCGCGGCCGAATCCGACGAGATCGACCGCATTGCGGCGACGCTCATCGGCATGGTCTGCCGCCTTCCCGAGGCGGATGCCGTCGCGGCCGTCGCCTACACCGATGAGTGCTTCGCCGACGCCGGGATGCCGCACCTCGATCTCATCGAGGCGCTTCAGCAGCGAGCCGATGCGTGCGGGGTGCGCATGACCGACGCGCTGTGCGTCGGCCCCGATGCCTGGGGATCGCGCTTCGACCCGACGTGCCCGCTCGAGGGAAGGCCACTCGAAGAGCTTGACGCAGAACCGCGGGGCGCCGAGCACTTGTCCGTTGCCGAAGGCGATCAAGCGGCGGGGTCGGAGCTTCCCCCGGTCGACCTGGCCGAGAAGGAGCGCACCGCGCGGGCACTCGCAGCACTCGACGATGCCGTCGGCCTTCTGTGCGGACCGGAGTCGGTTGCTCGATCGTCGACGAGCACGGCAGCCCGCGAGAGCGCCGAGGAGGCGGCATCCGATCAGGAGTCCCCCGACGCCCGACGCGTCGACCCGCAGGCGCTCGCGACCGTGTGCACCCTGGACGATCTGCCGACACTGTTC